>NZ_JBEZKS010000061.1:0-51718 GCF_040651775.1 Streptomyces sp. NPDC048383 | reverse complement strand
ACCAACCGTGCGCTCGATGACATGAACGCCGCGATGGACGACATCAACCGTTCCCTGGGCGGCCTGAACGACGCCATCGGCAAGGCCAACAAGGGCATGGACCAGCTCAACGAGGGCATCGGTGAGGTCAACAAGGGCCTCGACCAAATGAACAAGGCGGTGCCCGGTATCAAGCAGGCCGCCGAGCGGCTCCGAGAGGTACCGGCCTTCGAGTTCGATTTCTCCCACATCGGCAAGGACTGGAGCGACGGCCCCTCAGGCATGGACGACGCTGAGCAGCAGCGCCGCATGTCGATCCTCCTCGGTCTGATTCCCGGCATCGGTGATGCCAAGGGCGTCATCGAGGCGGTCACGGCCAAGGACGCGTTGACCGGCGAACACGTCGGCGGCTTCGACCGGGCGCTCGGCTCCCTGGCCGTGCTGCGTTGGCTGAGGCTGGGCAGCAAGCTCGTCCCGGACGACATCCTGCGTGCGCGCAAGGGCGACGTGGTCTTCGAGTGCAACAGCTTCCCGGCCGGTACGCCCGTGCTGATGGCGGATGGCACCCGCAGGCCGATCCAGGACCTGCGGGCGGGTGACCAGGTACTGGCCACCGACCCGGGCGCCGAGTTCGCCGACCTGACCCGTGCACGCCCCGTCCTGTCCGTGCCGTTCACCCCCGGGACCACCGAGAGGGCCTTCGTCCGGCTGACGGTCACCCCCGAAGCCTCTGGCGGGGCCGCGGGGACCAGCGTCACCGCCACGGAGAGCCACCGCTACTGGCTTCCCGACCGGCAGGACTGGATACCCGCCGGCGAACTGCGCACGGGAGACCGTCTGCGCACCGCCGACGGCGGGTATGCCGTGGTGAGCGCGACCGTCCGGGAGACGGGTCGGCAGGATACGTACGACCTCGACGTCAGCGGCATCGACAGCTACTACGTGGGAGTCGGGGCCGAGGACGTACTCGTCCACAACTGCACCAACCTCGCGCGTGCCGGGCAGATGTTCCCCGGCATCGCGCACACCCTGGACGAACACGTCGACGTCACCCGTGACCAGATGAAAACACTGGCGATCGCGAAGACGAAGAAGATGGGCAAGCCCACGCCCAATTCCCGTTGGTCGAGCGCGGACCTGGCCCAGAAGGCGGTCGATCAACTCGTCAAGCAGAACGAGGCCCGCATCGCCAAGTGGGTCGCGGACGCGGGCAAGAGCGGCAACCAGCAGCAGCTCCAACTCACTGGCACGTACGGGACGGGGTCGCTCGGCGACAGCGTGGACCATCTCGGCAACTACAAGGCGACGACGAGCAACCGGTTCAATGTGCTCCTGGTCGTCAAGAAGGGCCACAAGCCCGGTGGCTTCTACGTCATGACCGCCTACCCCGTGTGAGGAGCCGTACGAGGCACGATCCCGCAGGGCTGCACGAGTGGCTGGGCGTCGGTTTCGGAGTGACCGCCCTGGGCGCGTCCGGCTTCCATAAGGTCACGGCAGCGGTAGGGGTCCAGCCAAGGGCAGCTCAGCTCACTGCTCGAACGGGGCTGCCTGCCTCGTCGGTGGTTGTGCCCCGGACCGACGATCGGCGTTGGGATGCGCCCCTGACGGGTGGCACCGCGACGCTTCGGCTGGTGGCCGGGCGCGCGGCGCGGGGCGGCGGCTCTCCCTGCGTGTGGGGGAGCCGCCGCTGTTGTGACCGTGTGCGGTGCCTGGGTCAGCTGCGGCCCTGGTGATACGTGCCGACCTGATCCCGGTAGCCGGCGTCGCCGCGGTGCTTGTCCTTGTCGTATTCGGGGGAGTCCTTGATCTGGTCCTTGGTGAGGCCGAGGTGGATCTTCTCCTCCTTGGCGTCGACGCGGACGATGGTGCCGGCGGGCAGGAGGACTTCCTTGCCGAAGATCCAGGGGCCGGTGTCGACGACGATGTAGGAGGAGCCGACGTCCTCGGTGTGCTCGTCGACCTTCCCGATGTTGCCGTCAGTGGCCTCGACCTTGAAGCCGACCAGGCGGGTGCCGGGCGTGTAGTGGGACTCGGGGTTGTAGTTCCACATGTCGGTCACGGGTGTCTCGGCAGCTGCGCTGCGCGCCGCACTTCGGGTCGGACAATGCCTGGAGTCTGGCCCGGGGGACATCGGTAGGGCCGCTGACGCTGAGATCCAGGCCCGGGTCCATCTGTGGGAGACCGTGACCGCGCTCCGCGCCCTGACCGCCGCCGTTCCGGCCGTCGGCGAGCCGGCGCCAGCAACATGTGCGTGACCTTGCAGCCGGGGCAACGAGTACGACGCGGCTGCAGAACAATCAGGCCCCAAGATCACCCCGGATCTCCCGGGGGCGGCCATGCCCCCACGGCGCCAGGGCCGCCCCGCATGACGGGCAGCTCAGCCGACCTTGCCGCAGCTGCCGTTACACCAGCAGGACGTCGTTGTCGACGATCAGCACCCGACAGCCTCCGCAGACCACGAGGTGCTCCCGCTCCGAGCACGACGAAGTACCGCCAGCCTGCCCAAACGTCAAAGGATCATGTTGCTCAAGGCGTCGTTGGTCGAACGTAGGAGGTCGGTGAAGGCTCGTGATCCGTGCTCTGACACGCTGTCCCGGTGGACGCTCTCATCGGCACTCAAGTACCTCGTCAGCGGCTGACTGATCCAGCCTCGGCCCTCGCGGCTCTGGTGCGGGCCGTCCCCGGCCTCGCCCTCCTTCGACGTACGGCTCCAGCCGACATCGACTGGGCGGCGGTCGAGGAGTGCCTGACCACGGAGCTGCCCTCCGACTTCAAGCTGCTTGCCAACAGCTACCCGTCCTTGGCTTTCGGGGACTTCCTTTGCGTCGGCTTCCCGAACCCCGGGCAGGAAACGGCCTGGTCAGAGGACTCCGAAGATCTTGAGATCCTCGCTGAGTGGTGTGCGGACGCAGAGATGTCCATTCCTCTGCACCCCTTTCCTGCCCCTGGAGGCCTGCTGCCCTGGGCCACCTCGAACCAGGGCGACTACTTCCTCTGGAACACCACGGGGTCTGGTCCCGACGAGTGGACCGTCACCGTGGCCTCACGCAACGGCGGCTGGTGGCACTACAGCGGAGGCGCGGTCCAGTTCCTCGCCGACCTGATCAGCGGAGCCTTGGAACTGTGGGAGCTGCCGTCGGTACGGCCTCAGGTCGAGGCCTTCTGAGCGAATGACGGCTCCACGACTCGCTCGTGTTCACCGTGTCGTCGCACACGAAGGGACAGCCCGGCATCGGAGACAACTACATCCCGTGTCCAAGCCGCCGAGGTAATGCCGCCCGTGCGTCCGCTCGCTTCGGGGGTGGCCTGTGAGTAGAAGTTATGGCTGGGGTGGGGTGCTGTCCGTTGTCCGCGGCTGGGCGCCGTGCCGGCAAGTGGGTTTGTGCAGCCCTATCATTCGGCCCCTGCGCATTGTTTGACGCCTGCGATGTCGAGTAGCTGGTGCATGAGTGGTGCGGGGAGCGCGGGATTGCCGGCTGCTGTGCACGGCATGTGGTCGCTGCCCAGAAGTTCGACGAGCCGCGCGTGGGGAAGGCGAGGGTCGGAAGCCGCGCGGCAGCGGACGATGTCGTTCGGGTCGTGGGAGAGCCTCTCCACGAGTTCTGGTGTGGCCTGCGGGTCGGACAGGGCCGCGAGCCGCAGTCGGTAGTTCGAGTCGTCCGCGAAGCGGGCCAGGCCGGGCCGGGTGAAGTTCCGGCGGGTGGCCAGCATTCCCCAACTCAGCCCTTTCCAGTCGGCGTATATCTCGATGAGCAGTTCGTGCGGGGCGTGGTCGTTCTCGCAGAGCATCAGTCTGACGAAGTAGTCCTCATCGGCGGCCAGCCGCTCGATTGCGTCGGCGGGAAGCGCGGGTGCGCACGTGACGGCCCGGCGCAGCAGGACATGGCTGGAGGCCGAGATCTCGCGTAGCGCATCCGGGTCGCCGAAGCGTTCCTGCACCCAGGCCGGTGCCCCGTAGCGGCCTTCAGGCACGGTGTAGTCGATCGCGGACCGCTGCTCTTCGGACATGGCGCGCAGGGACAGGGCGAAACGTATGGAGGGTTCGGGGTCGGTGGCCAGCGTGAGGGCGAGCGTTGTTGGGACGTGTGGATTCCAGACGGCTCCACGACGCAGTGAACTGTCTTCGTGGGCGACGAGGTGGACGGCCAGGTCCGCGTCGACGGGCGCGTGGTAGGCGGCGTCCTCGCGCCGTCGTTCGTCCGGCTCCACGAGGAAGTCCGCGAGTGTCGTCGCCAGGGGCATGTCGATGTGGGCGGCGCGCTCGGCCGCCTCACGTACCCGGGGGTCGGAGTCGGCCTCGGCTGCGGCTCGGACCTCGGGGCGCAGCCGCGGCCAGCTCCAGGAGTCGATGGCGTGCGACCGGACTCTGGGGTGGGGATCCTCGGCCAGTGACAGTCGTGTCTCGTCCGGTAGGCCGGGCAACTCGATGGCATGCATCCGTATCCGGGCCTCGGGGCTGGTGGCCAGTCGTACGGTCAATTCCGTCGGCAGTTGGACGTTGTACTCACGTGCCATCATCACGGAGAACCATCGGACTTCCGGGTCGGGATCCTCGGTCAGTACGGCGAGCCCGTCGGCCGGCAGGAACTGGTTCCGAGCGACGTCCTTACGGACGTCGGGGTTGGCGTAAGTGACGGCGGCCCTTACGGCCACACGAGGCAGTTGGCTGAACCGGAGCCAGCGCCGAACGCCGTCCGGCAGAGGGTCAAGCGTGAACACGCGCCGCAATATCTCGTCCGGTGCCGACCGGTTCGTGACGAGCCCCGCGATCCACTCCGTGTGCAGAGCGGTGTCGGCTTCGAGCAGCCGCAGGGCCCGGTCGCGAGCCGCCTCCGTCGTTTCCGAGACGCCGAAGGCGACCTGAGCCGGCTGATCATCTTTCTTTGCCATGCGTTGATCTTCTCAACCTGCACGGGCCGGATCGCCCCCCCCAGGTCGCCCGAGCTTTCCCGGCTGGGGAACGTGGCGGATGGTCATTCGACCGACGTCGGCCCAGGCAGTCAAGAGCTCTCAGGACGGGGCGAAGCTACCCGCGACATGGCCCCGGGCGAACACGAGGACAGTTCACCAGCGCAGCCTCGGCCTGGCGCCGGTCGAGCTGCCCGGTTCGCCTGCCTCGCCTGCGCCAACCCTGTCGATGTGCGGGAGCTCGTCCTCGACCCGGGCCAGGAGTGGGCTGTCTCTGCTGAGGGGCTGCTGGGGTACACGGTCTGGGAGCCGGAGCCGGGAGTGTGCTGCCCACGGTGCGGTTCAGACGCTGGTTCTGAGGACCCGGAGAGCTGAATAGTGAAAAGGGGCGGCAGGAAATGCCGCCCCTTTTGTATGACTGAGCCTTTTCCATCCTCAGCGCGGGGTTCGAGAGGGCGGACGGCTACGGCCGGGGTGCTGACGAGGATGGCGCTGGTTTCATGCTTGATCCAGGACCATAACTGTCCTATTTGAGTTCTAGTGTCATCACATCCGAAGAACCACAGGAGGGGACGACCGATGAGTCACACTGCACCCGAGGGCTACACCAGCGTTGCGCCGTGGGTGGTCACCGACGACACCGGCGCGCTGCTCGATTTCATCACCCTCGCGTTGGATGGCGAGGAGATTGCACGGGTGCAGGTCGAGGACGGCACCATCGGCCACGGCGAGATCCGAGTCGGCGACACTGTCGTGCTGGCCTTCGACCGACGGCCCGACTGGCCGGTGCTGCCCTCGCTGTTGCGGGTCTACGTCCCGGACGCAGACGCCGCCATGGCCGCTGCCGTTTCGCACGGGGCGCAGGTGATCACCGAGGTTGCTGACAGTGCGTGGGGGGATCGCGGCGGCAGGGTGCGGGACCCGTTCGGCAACATTTGGTGGGTGATGAGCCGGGTCGAGCACATCGCACCGGACCTTGCCTGGCAGCGAATGTCCGAGCCGAAGTACGCCGAGGCGATGCGCACGGCCCAGGAGACTCTGGACGCCGCGCTCAGCGGCCGGGAGGCAGGGGTGGCCAGCACCCCGCAGCGCCCGACCCACTGAGATTACCTTCCGCTGACATGCTGGGCGGACCAGGCGTACCAGGGCGCCGGCCGCCCCATCCGAGTCCCGTTCCGGACCGCCGACTCAAGGAGTAGAAGCGGCGTCATAACACCACCCATGCCAAGACCCGCTGCCTGGGTGAGTGCGCCATGGCCACCCTCAAGAACTCGCGCCTGCCGCGCAAACTTCGCTGCAGCACCAACCGAATCGCCGCCATCGTCAAGGCTGTCCTCGTCTTGCGCCACGCCCAACGTGAGGTTGGAAAGAGCTCACTGACGCGTGTCCGATGGACAGCCCTGCGGGCTGGTCCGCCCCTGCTGTGCCCTTCGGGCACGGGCGGACAACAAGCTCCTGCCCTTCGGGCAGGGCGCTGCGCGCCGGGCCCCTTCAAGGCGCTTCGCGCCGGGTCCCACCCCTACGGGGCGAAGGAAGCGCCCCGCCCCGTCAAATTCCCGGGTCACAAGCGACCCGGCAGGGGAGCGCGGGCGCGGTTTTGCGCTGGGTGCGGCAGGTCTCTCACCCCCACCTGTGGGCAGGCCACGGCCCGTTGGGGCGGGGCGGTGGATTGGGGCGGTGTCTTTAGGTACCCGGTGCGCGTCAGGCGACTGAGCCGCACTTGCCGGCTTCGGGACAGTGTGGCGGACGGTGGAACCATCACCGCAAGGTGATCAATGGGATCTTGTGCCGGGTGCGAACCGGCATACCGTGGCGGGACCTTCCCGAGCGTTTCGGCAGCTGTAAGACCATCTACGAACGGTACCGACGCTGGCCGGCGGACGGCACTTGGGACGGGATGCTGCGTGCCGTCCAGGGTGACGCCGACCTCGCCGGCCGGATCGACGGGAGCATGGTCAGCGTCGACTCGACGTCCTGCCGTGCCCACCAGCACCCTGCCGGCGCCCGGAAGAAGAAGCCACGCGTCCCGAAAAAAGGACAACGCCCCGGCACCGCCGCCCCGACGAAGGACTCGGACGGTCCCGCGGCCCAGGCGATCGCCCGCATGGTCCGCTCCTGGAGCAGCCGCAGGTCGGCCGGGGCGACTGTCAGCGCCGCGTGGCCTCGCCGCGTACGGCGGTGACCAGCCAGGAGCTGCTGCGCAGCCACACCGCGCCATCCGCCTCATGGCGGCTCAGGGTGGCCGTCAGCGCCTGGCGCGCCTGGGTCTGCTGCCGGCGGCCGACCCGGTCGAGCAGGTGGCGTCCGGGGCCGGAGTCCAGCAGGAACGCCGCAGCGTCTTCCGCGTCGGCCCCCCACTTCCCCGGTACCTCGATGCGCTGTACGTCGACATCGGAGAACCCGCCCGCGGTGACCACGGCGCGGATGCGGTCGGGGTCTGTGAGCGAAAACATGCCTGGGTCTCCGGCCTTGCCGAAGCCGCCGAGCGGCACGATGGCCTCCAGCGAGGCCAGCGCCTCGAGCCACTCGTTGGCCTCGGCTTCGGCCGCGCAGATGAAGGCCAGCCGCCCGCCGGGGCGCAGTGCGCGGTAGAGGTTGGCGAACGCGGCGACGGGATCGGCGAAGAAGGTCATGCCGTACCGGCTGATGACCGCACCGAAGCCCTCGGCGTCGAACGTGTGGACTTGTGCGTCGCCCTGGACGAAGGAGACGTTCTCCACCCGCTCCCGTACGGCGCTCTCGCGGGCCTTCGCCAGCATCGGGCCGGACAGGTCCAGCCCCAGTGCCTGTCCGCGGCGTGTGCGCCGGGCCGCGAGGCGTGTGGTGCGGCCGGCCCCGCAGCCGACGTCCAGTACGCAATCGGTTTCCGTGATGCCCGCGGCGTCCAGGAGGGGCTGGTTGAAGCCGTCGTTGACGGAGTCCCAGCGGTCCTGGCTGCGGGCCCACTGCTCGCCCTCGTATCCGTTCCACGCCTCGGCCTGGGCGGTGTTGGCGAAATGAGCCATAACCGGCTCCCTCCCACCGGGGCGCAGCACGGCACCCCGGCCCTAGTATGGGCAAGTGCCCAAACAGTATGGGCGGATGCCCATAGTTGCAATGGGGCTGAGGGAAGGGGCGGTTGTGTCACCTCGTGGAGTGGTCATTCCGGATTTGCGCGAGCGGTTGTTCGCGGCCGCTGAGCGCGTGGTGGCCCGCGACGGCGCGGCGGCTCTGACCAGCCGCGCGATCACCGCAGAGGCAGACTGCGCCAAGGGCGTCCTGCACACGCATTTCACCGGCCTGGACGAGTTCGTCGCCGAGCTGCTCCTGGACCGGTTCGCGCACAGCGCCTCTCAGGCCGAGGCGCTGGCGGCGAAGGTGGGCGAAGGCACGGTCGCCGGCAACCTCCAGGAGGTCGTCCTCGACCTGCTGGAGGCGCTCCCTGCGGCGGTGGTGGGGCTGGCGATGACTCGACCGGCAGCTGCACGCCACACCCGGGAGGGATTCCAGTCCGGCGCGCCCGCCTTCGATGCGATCCAGCACGCCTTCACCACCTACCTGCAGGCCGAGCAGCGCGGCGGCCGGCTGCCCGCCGGCGCAGACACTGCCACCATCGCGCTCGCGCTGGTCGGCACGGTTCACCACCTGCTGATGACACGCGTTCCGGGACAGGGCGAGGGTGCGAAGGCGACCACGCGACGGCTGCTGGCCGTTCTGCTCGGCGGCGCCGGGCAGCCGCCGACGGCGTAGCCCTCGGCACCAGGGTCTTACGCCGACGCCTGCTTTGGGGCCGCCCCGTGCCGGGTGCCGGTCCGACAGGGGCTGATGTCGGCGGCCGGGCAGGTCAGTGTCCTGTGGTCCAGGTGCGGCCGCCGTCCTTGGACTCGTGGACGGCACAGGTGACAGAGCGCAGCCATGGGGGCGGTAGGGCCCTCGGGTTGCGCGTTCAGAGCGGTCAGTGGTGCGGAGGTGATGTGTGCCATGGGGGCACAGTGGACCTTGTAGCCGCCGTTGGGGACGCGTTCGGCCGCGGCGAGCCGCACGGTGAGTGGGCCCGCCCATTCGTAGCTCTCGCGCTCGCCGTGGCGCTCCAACCGATCGGTCAGCTCCTGCCCCACGACGGTGAGGTGCGGGCCGATCTCGGCATACACGGACGAAGGCATCAGCCGTCACGACCATGACGGCCGGCGCCGCGCCCGATGGCTGAAGCAGAGCAGGTGGGGTACCCGGGGCAGTACCCAGGGCGCGGCGACGTTCGATCACCCCCCAAGCGTCCCGGGCGGCACCCGGGAGCCGGTCGGCTCCGGCCCTTCGGGTCCCGGACCGGCTATCCTGTATGCAATCAGTGCATCTTTGATGGGAGTTACCCATATGACGAGTTCAGAGGCTCTGTTGCGGTTGACGGTTGCGGCACTGATGTACGCGACGGGGGAGTCGCAGGCCGATCTCGGCCAGGGACTAAGGCTCAGTCAGGGGCAGGTTTCCCGCAAGCAGTCGGGGGAGTCCGGCGGGTCGTCGTGGACGCTGGCCGACCTCGACCGACTGTCCGCGCACTACGGCATCCCGGTGTCCGACCTGTTCTGCGGGGTGGACCATGCAGTGAAGTGCCTTCCGGCCCACCGTCGGGCGGCCACGGTCGGCGGCCTTCAGACGACCATCACCCCGTAGGCGGGGGAGCAGTCCTCCGTCGAGCCGGCCAGGTGATGCTGGGCGCTGAGGTTTCAGTGTGTGAAGACGGGTGCAGCACGGGAGGCGGCGAGACGGCGGTCCTCGTCCGCCTCAGCGAGGAAGGCATCGACCGTCGTTGGCGGGGGCATCACGAGACGGGTGGCGCGCTCGTACGCCTCACGTACCCGTGGGTGCGGGTCGGCCGCGGCCGTGGGCGGGACCGCCGAAGGCAGCCTGTGCCAGGTTCGGGCGTTGATGGCGGCGGCCCGGACGCGCGGGTCGCGATCCTCGGCCAGCAGGAGCAGGTTCTTCCCTGCCAGACCGACGAGTTCAGCTGCGAAGGTCCTCAGCCCGTCGTACGGGCTGGTCGCCAACCGGACGACGACCTCAGTCGGTACCTACGACCGGTTCACCGGCACCCGAAGCAGCTCCACCTCCTGACCAGAGGGTGTTCGACCGCGACCGCCAGGCGCACGGCGACGCCGGCGGGGTCTACCCTTCCCCGCTGGTGGTGCGGCTGGTGGACGCCTCGGGGTTCCAGTGGATCGCCCGTACCGTCGACTGCGAGCAACTCGGCGCCCGGCCGGCCGCCCCCGAGGAGCGGACGTGGCCGGGGCGGGTGCCGGTGGACGTGCCACCCACCGAACTACGGGTGGGGAGACCAGGTCCTCACCGGCGGTCGTCTGGTCGCGCTCATCGATCTGCGCTACCGCTACGGCGCCACCCGCACGATGATCCGGGACAACGGCCGGGTTGCCGTCGCGGAACGCGCGGTGCGCGTCTACCGCCCCAGCACCTGATTCCGGCCGCCATGGCGTACGGGCCGGCCGACCGCCGGGGCGGGGTTCGCCCGTCCGAAGGGGCCGGCGCATCACCGTCCACGCGTACGGGTGGGGGTTGGGAGGGTGTGCGGGTGGATGCCTGGTGGATGGATCGGCGTGTGTACGGGTCGGAGCCGAACGAGCCGGCGTCGGGGCCGAAACCGGGCACGACTACGTCGAGCTGGTGGGCGGACCCCTGGACGGCGTGTTGCTGGACGTCACCGGCTGGGACCCACAGGAGGTCGTGGACGGGGCGATGCTGATGTCGGAGCACGGCCAGTTCGGGCCGGGAGGCTGGCCCGAGTACGAGTTCGTGTGGCGCGGGGACGTCCCGCAGCCACAGGCGGCCCTACCCCCCAAGAGCACTGCTGTACTGACATGGAAGCGGTGCATCGCATCTACGAGGAGGGGCAGGCCGCGGGCCGGCTGCGGGTGCCCCTGGCGGCCGGTGGTGGGCGGTCGGCTCGGGCCTGGTCCGGGCGGCCGACGCCGGCCCGGGGCAGTGGTCGCGGGCGGTGGTGGAGGCCGGCGACCCGGAGGCGGTCCGCGCTGCCTGTGGGGTCCGGTAGGTGCGGGGTGAGCGGCGGGCCGGCTGACGGAAGCCCTGGGGGCGCCGTTGCGGTGCCGGCCCTGGGTGGGGGTGGGTGCACGGAATCAGACGGAGCCTGATCTGACACCGGCGTTCCCAGGGGAGGTGGAATCAGTACGGAAGTGACCCCGGCGGGTCAAGATCGTTGGCAGCGCATGAACAACACCAAGCGCGTACTTACCGCCTTCGCCCTCGCAGCGGCCGCACTGTCCTTCGCCTCTGGCGCGCACGCTGCTGCAAAGCCGTCCGACGGCCTGCTCGATCTCAATGGAGGCCCCGGCGTGGCTGATCGGAACACTCTCGGCGCCACCGTGGATGATCTCCTCGGAACCAACAACGTGCGTGACACCACGGCCCCTGGCTCCCTTGGCAACGACGTGGACAGGCTGCTCGGAGTCATCAGCTAGGACGTGACGTGATCTAGCAGGGCACGGCACCATCGCCCCGACGTCCGCACGTGGTTTGAGGCGGCGGGCACGCGGCCTGCGGACGTCCTGATCGAGGGCGCTGTAACCCGGCCCCGGGGCGAGATCGCGGCGTTGACCTGAGGGTCAGCGGCGACACCGCCCTCGCTGCACGGCTCCTGAAGGCGGTCGCGCAGCGGCGCGTCAAGGACGTCGCCGCCCTGGCGCTCGTCCTCCAGCAAAACGCCTCCGCACCCGTCGCCGGTACTGCCCTTCCCGGCCTCGGCACTGTCGCCGGTCGCGAGGCCGGCCGCAGAGCCGGGGCACTGGGTCAGGCAGGTGACATCCAGGATTCCAGGCGGCCGGGATAGGCCTGACCGCATCCGCCGACGGGCCGGGACCCGGGCCAACTGGCCGGGCCCCGCGGCAGGGCACCGGATAGACCATGCGGGTGAGATTACTACGGTGAGTGATCTTGCGTGGCAGTAAGGGCCGGGGGTGGGGTGTGGCGTGGGCGCTTGAACCGGGTAGGGACGGAGCCCGGCCCGGTATTCGAGGGCTTTCCGGAGTCCAAGTCGCCAGAGGTCGTCGTGGCTGCCCGCTGGCAGCCCGGCCCGGGCAACCGTCGCCGCCGCCCTGGAAGACCTGGCCGCCGACTCCCGCGCCGAGGCAGGCTGCCTCGGCTACGAGGCGTACGACGGGTTGGGCGGCGAGATCATCCTGGTCGAACGCTACGCCGACCACGCCGCCCTGGGCGCCCACCGGGCGAGTGACCGCTTCCGTCGGCTGGCCGTGGGACGGATCGTGCCGTTCCTTGCGCGCCGCGAGGTCGTCGTCGCCATCGTGGAGTGACCGACGCCCGGGAGGCGGGGGCGTGCACGTGGGTCGGCCCTTACAGGATTTCGATGTCGGTAAGATCCGACCCGTCGTTCTCGAATTCAATTTCGGCAAGGTCCTCGCCGTCTTCGACTTCGGCGTCGACATCAAGTCCCTCCCCGCGGCCGTGGTGGCCGCCGGTCACGCCGTCGTCGTCATCCATCAAGCCGGAGCCGGGCAGGTTCTCCGCGACTGCCTGGCTGGGCTGCACGACAGTGGAGGCCATCGGGGCCGCGGGTCCGAGCGCAGCGAACGCCAAGGCCGACGCAATGATCTGCTCGGAGACATCGTCTTCTACTCCGTCCCCGTCGGGGGAACCCAGCTTCCGCTGATCGTCGCGTGGCTCGTCGTGGCCGGCCTCGTCTTCTCCAGCTGGTTCGGCCTGGTGCAGATACGCAAGTTCCGCCTCGCGGTGAACGTGGTGCGCGGCAAGTACGACGAGAAGGGCTCGACCGGTGAGGTCAACCACTTCCAGGCCCTGACCGCGGCCGTTTCCGGCACGGTCGGTCTGGGCAACATCGCCGGTGTCGCCGTCGCCGTCTCCATCGGCGGCCCCGGCGCGCCGCCACCGCCTGGGCGGGGGGCGGCAGCCCGGACGGCTGGGCCGTGCCCATGGCCACCGACATCGCCTTCGCCCTCGCGGTCCTCGCCGTCATCTCCACCCACCTGCCGGCCGCCCTGCGCGCCTTCCTCCTCACCCTGGCCGTCGTCGACGACCTCGGCGCCATCCTCATCATCGCGATCTTCTTCACCAGCGACCTGAACCTCTGGGCGCTGGGCGGAGCGTTCGCCGGCCTCGCCGTCTTCTACCTCCTACAGCGCTTCCGGGTCCGCGGCTGGTGGTGGTACGTGCCGCTCGGCATCGCGATCTGGGCACTGATGTACAACGGGGGCGTCCACGCCACCGTCGCCGGCGTGGCCATGGGCCTGATCCTGCGCACCACCCGCGACAAGGGTGAAGAGGTTTCCCCCACCTCCCGGGTCTCGCACGTCATGTACCCCGTCTCCGCCGGTATCGCGGTCCCGCTCTTCGCCCTCTTCGCGGCCGGCGTCAGCATCTCCGGCCCCGCCCTGGCCGCGGTGTTCACCAGCCCCGAACCGCTCGGCGTCGTCATCGGACTCGTCGTCGGCAAGGTCCTGGGCATCTTCGTCGGAACCTACCTCGCCGCACGCTTCACCAAGGCGGAGCTCAACCCCGACCTCGCCTGGGCCGATGTCCTGGGGCTGTCCGTCCTCGCCGGGATCGGCTTCACCGTCGCCCTGCTCATCGGTGAACTCGCGTTCCCGGGCGCGGCCGTCGGCGAGCACGTCAAGGCAGCCGTCCTCATCGCCTCCGGCATCGCCGCCCTGCTCGCGGCCGTACTCCTGCGCCGCCGCAACACCCTCTACCGGCGCCTGTACGAAGAGGAGAACGCCGACGACGACGCCGACGGCATCCCCGACATCTACCAGCGCATCCAGGCGGCACCGGCCGGGGCGAGCGACAACTGATCACCCTGGAGCCGGCATGGCGCAGGAAGGTCCATGTGTCGCAGTCACACTGGCGGACGTGGCGGGTCAAATACGGCCCGGGTCGCACCGTGCGCGTTCACCGCAGCGGACACGACGGCCTGGCAGTGAGTCTGCACGGCGAGATCCACACACAGGACGCCCCCTCATCGGGTCCACCCTGGCCCGTCTGCCGGACGAACCGCCGCTCTACGTCCGTGTCGACCTTGCGGATGCCGGCGAGCTGAGCGCGACCACCGTGGGGGCGGTGTTCTTCCCCCTCCTGGCAGCAGCGCAACCGCACGGCACGGCCGTCATGGTGCACGGGACCGGGCCCCGTACCCGTGCCAAGCTCCGCGAACTGGGACTGGACCGCTACCTGGTCTACCGTGACGGCTTCACCTGACCGGCCAACAGCCTCCACGTCCAGGATCTCCCCGTGAGGGGAGCGCCACTTCTCGAGGCTGCCGTTGACGTAGATCACCGCAACCCTCCGCACACGCGCCTGCTTCATAGCGCGGAGCCGCCCGAAGGCCCGTGGAAGACTATGCCCGTTCGCCGTTTCCTCCGGCAGGAGCCCGTATCAGCCCCCTGCCCCGCCCCGGCCCGAGCGGCGACGCCATCCGCCCGGCGGCAGGCACCCGGCGGCCGCCGCGCCGCCCCTGCTCCCCACTTCTCGTGATGGGCACGATCCTCACCATCACCGGGGGCGTGCTCTACACCATGCCGGGCGAGCGGCCCGGGCTGATCGTCGTCGGGGCGTTGATCGTGGCGGCCGTCGCCGCCTGTTGGTGCGGCTCCCGCCAAGGCTGATCACAACCTGACACCAATGTGATCACCCGTAGGGGTGCGGGACAGACAGCCCGCCACCTCGGTGGATAGGGTGTAAAGAACGCGTCAAGAGCCGGCGCGCGGTGTGCCGGGAAGTCTGGTCGGCGTCCTGGGGGCAGTGTGCCCTCTTTCGCCGACGCTCCCGGAGGCCCACTGCCATGGCCGACATCCGCTCCCCCTTTCTCGGTCCGCTGCCGCTTCCCGAACGGCAGGCGATCACCCGCACCCCACGCACCGAAACCGTCGCCAGCCCGGTCCACACCCGTGCGGATACAGCGAGCGCGGACGGGAAGCACGCCTGATGGCCGGTGGGGACGCCTCACTGCTGGCACCCGCCATCGTCATCGCAGCCCTCCTCATCCGCACCGCGCTCACCGAGCTCCGGCACCCGGGCAGTACCCGGCGCCAGTGGGCGTTCACCACCCGCCCCGGAGCGATGGCGGCCGGTACCACGGCCGGCGCGGCCACGGCCTTGATCGGCGCACACCGATACGGCTGGGCCGCGGCCGCCTGGGCCCTGCTCATCGGAGCACTCACCGCCTTCCTCACCGGCCGCGACACCCCGCAAGCCACAACCACGACAGCCCCGAACAAGGAGCAGCCGATGCCGGAACGACGGATCGGAAGAGTGTTGGCAGCCGTCGGCGCCCCTCTCACCTTGGCCGGTGTGGCGATGTACTTCCTGCCCGGACCCGGCGTCCCCGTACTCATCACCGGCCTGGCCATGATCGTCACCGGCCTCGTCATGACCCTCTCCGCCCGGCGGTAGAACCCGCCCCGCATCGCCTGCATGCCCCGACACCCGAGACAGGAGTGCCACGACGATGATCTGGCAGTGGACCGGCCTCACCCTCTTCTCCCTCACCTTGCTGCCCGCCGGGATGGCGATGGCCTCCGGCTGGGCGCCGGACCGGATGCGTGCCCGGCTGGCGCCGGTACGCGTCCACGGCTGGGCCCTCCTCGCCCTCTACGCCATAGCGCCCCTGAACGCGATTCCACGCCTGGCCGGGGCCTCCCCGCAGGTCAGTCTGGCCTTGACCGCTCTCGCCGGGATCGTCGCGGTGGCCGGATGCCTCCTGGCCGCACTGGCCCGCCTCGGCACCACCAAGAGCGGCACCCGGTGACATCGAAGGCGCTCCCGTGGGCCTCGGCCGGGTCCGTCCTCGGCTGGTGGGCGGTCCTCACCGGCCTCCTGTGGCTGGCCGGCACCGCTCTTGACGGCCCCGCACCGCTGGGCGGGTGCGCCGCATCCGCCGCTGTCCTGGTGGCGGTAGGTGAGGCCGGCGACTGGGTGCGGCGTCGCTGGACGGCCCGGCCGGGCAGCCGGCCGCCGCGCTAGCAGCGCTTGCCGGGCGGAAGCACTCAACTGCTCGATGCGTGCTCCTTGTCGAGCCTGATACGGCGGGAGTATGTTCACCAGCGGTGTGCCGGGAAGTCTGGTCGGCGATGAGAGGCCTTGTGCCCGCCGCGCCCGACTCCGGAGGCCCCATGGTCTCGCCAGCCATCCGAACCGAATCCCTGACCAAGCGCTATGGCCGCGTCCTGGCACTGGACGGGCTGGACCTGAGCGTTCCTCCCGGCGAGGTGTTCGGCTTCCTCGGCCCCAACGGCGCCGGCAAGTCCACCACCATCCGGCTGCTGCTGGGCCTGGCCCGCCCCACCGCCGGCCGGGCCTCGATCTTCGGCACCGCCTCGGGCGACGTGGCCATGACACACCGGCGCCTGGCGTACGTGCGGCCGCTGGTCGGCTCGTCCAGCACGAGCAGAGCCGCCCGGGTTGGTGTGCTCGGGTGAGTTCGACCTGGATTCGGTGGGCCTGCTGGCGCAGGCCTGCGACGGCGAGGCCGCCGGCGCCGAGCTCCTGGTCGTGGACGTCGCCGGATTGGAGTCCGCCGACTCGTCGTTCCTGAGGGTGTTGGTCCGTCTGCGCCGTACCCGGAAGCTGGTTCTTCAGGGTCCGGTGCCGCGTCAGTTTCAGCGGTTGTTGGAGATGACGGGCGTCCTGCCGCTGTGCGAGATCTGGAACGGCACCGGGTCGGCTTGACCGGGCGACGCCGGAGGCCCGGCGGTGGGTGTCCGTGCAGGCCCCACCGCCGGGAGGCCGCGCGGGGGATGCGGGGGAACACCAGCCGCACGGCAGGCAGGCAACGGCATCGAGGCCGTGATGGTCACGGATGGGCCGCCGGCCGGTTGACGGCCGCTCGGCACCGAACGCCGGACGCCCTACCGCGTTCGCGAAGCCGGCTCGTCATCCATCCGCCACGGCCGTAGGGCGACGGGGTCCGGGGCGTGGGACGGTGCGAGTGGGAACCGTGTCGACAACGGGCCTCCCCCGGACAGGACCCGGACGGCGCGCCCTTTAGTCACGCCGGCCGGGTTCTGTCATGTCGCGTCGCCCGGCCCGGTACCGGCGTGGTGTGCGGGCGTTCCGGGCTTGGGCCCGTACGACAGGCGGAGGGCGGGCAGGATGGTGTTGCGGCCGCCGGTGGAACCGATGCTGGCGCAGGCCGCCGAGGCGATCCCTCCCGTACGCCCCCGCGCCGCCGCGGTGGCGTATGAGCAGAAGCTCGACGGACACCGGATGTTGGTCTTCACCCCGGCCGGTCCGGTGGGTCGGGTGCTGCTCCAGACCCGGCGCGGCTCCCTGGTGCAGGACGCGTTTCCCGATCTGGTCGCGGCGGCCGAGCAACTCCCCCACGGCATGGTCCTGGACGGCGAGGTCCTGGTGTGGGACCCGCAAGAAGACCGGTTGTCGTTCGAGGGATTGCAGCGGCGGGCCGCCGCCCGTGCCCGCACCGCCCCCGCGCTGGCCGCCCGCCTGCCCGCCTACTACGTCGCCTTCGACCTGCTCCAGGAGGACGGCGTCGAGCTGCTCACCCTGCCCCAGCGCGAGCGGCGCCGACATCTTGAGCTCCTGTTCGCCGATCGTGCGCTGACCGCTCCGTGGACGCTGTGCTTCCCAATCTGGAAGTCAAGCGGCCTGAGGGACTGGGGGAGTGATGGTGTAGCACCGGCGGTCACGAATTAGCGCCCAGAAGACATTGACGCGGCGGCGGGCGAGGGCGAGCACGGCCTGGATGTGACGCTTATCCGCTCGACACCCTGATCGTGATGGCGTTGGCTGGCTGGCATGCCAGAACTGCGTACCGATCGCCTCCTGCTCCGCCGGTGCCGGGAGTCCGACCTCGAACCGTGGGCGGCGATGAACGCCGATCCCGACGTCCAGGAACACCTGGGCGAGCTGCTGACGCGGGAGCAGAGCGATGCCGCGGTGGCTCTCATGCAGGCCGAGTTCGACGGGCGAGGTTTTGGGTGGTGGGCGCTGGAAGCGCGGGAGACAGGTGAGTTCATCGGCCGTGCCGGCTTGGACGAGGTTGGCAAGGACATGCCGTTCGCGGGGGTGGATATCGGGTGGCGGTTGGCGCGTTCGACGTGGGGTCACGGTTACGCCACCGAGGCCGCTCTGGCCTGCCTGGCCTTCGGCTTCGAGAGCCTCCGGCTGCCTGAGGTTGTTGCGTCGACGACAGTCAACAACCTTCGTTCCCAGGCAGTGATGCGCCGGATCGGCATGATCCGGGACCCGGCTGACGACTTCGAGGATCCGAGCGTGCCCGAAGGGCCGCTTCGCCAGTGTGTGCTGTACCGGATGCTCTGCAAAGACGCTCACGGGCAACACCACGCGGCGGGACGGGCCCCCTCTCTGTGTAGAGCACAACCATGATCTCGAAGCAAGTATCCAGGTGCTCTCAAAACTAGGTCCTGGCATAGATCTTGGGGAGCGGTGGCGGAGGGTAACCGTATCATTCGATTACAGGGAGCGGGCACGAAGTCGGGTTGTCAGCGTTCACGCATCCTGGTCCACCACCAGCCGTCCATTGCCCACTCGATGTAGTTGGGCTCCGGCAAGGTGCGGCGCTCGAATTCCTCATCGATGCGCGTGATCAGTCGACCCAAGTCCTGTTTGGCTCCGGGAGGAAGGTGCAGCATCGCCTGCTCCAGATCGTCACGAGCGTCTTCCACCTCTATCCCAGGCGAGCAGGCCTCGGAGGCGTTCAGGTAGCGGCCAGGTTGATTGAAGGCCCACTCGAAGCGAGAGAGCGCATTCGCGATCGCGTTGGGCCACATCTCCTGGTCTTCGACCCGGCGGATCGCTGCACGAGTCCGCGCGGAGACACCGCGGACTCTCGGGATCGGATACTGCCATCGTGGCCGCCACCGCTCTGCGCGGGCGGCCTTGGGACGCCTACGCGGCATCGCCCTTTCGGATCAACATCAGGTCATCCTGCCACGGCTGGGCACCTGGATGGACCCCCGGTTCACACACCCGCGCAAAGGTTCCTACTTCTCGGTTCTGTACAGGTCTTGGGAGCGTCTCGGAGCGTTACTGGAGCAGGATCATCTTGCGGAGCAGTCCGAATCCGGCTCGGCCGTAGAGCTGTCTCTTGATCTTCTTGATGCGGTTGACGGCGCCCTCGATGCTGCCCGAGCTCCAGTCGAGAGTGAGCCCGGCGGTCACGGCGTCGAGAGCTCGGAGCAGATGGAGCGCGAAGCCGGTGAGACCGGGTAGCCGGCTGGCGTCGACTGCATCGATCCAGGTGGGGAGCGTGGCGCCGAGGCGGTCGGTGAGTATCTCGCCGAAGTCGCGGACATGTCCGGCTGCCGTGTTCAGTTCGGGGCAGCGTGCCAGGACCTCCTTCAGGCCGGCCCGGGCTTCCTCGGTCAGGGTCGCGGGGTGACGGGTGATCCAGCCGGTCACCTGCCGCACTGTCGGCGGCCGGGGCGGCGCCCCGGATGAGACCCGGCGCAGAGTGGCAATGTACGCGCGGACCATGCCGTAGGTGACAGGAGCGCGCTCGGCAACCAGCTCGCCGTGCAGCCGGGTGACGCTGGTGCATCCCTCGGCGAATCGCCGCTCCAAGTAGGGCTTGTAGGGGTCCAGCCTGCTGGGTCGGGGCCGGTTATCGCGGAAGGTGTCCTGCCCGCGTGCGGCATTCGCGTACCGGAGCACGGTGTTGAGGCCCCAGCCCAGGTGCCGGGCGATCGCCCGGCGTGAGTACCCCTGGGCAAGGAGCTCGTGGACCAAGGCATGTGTTGCCTTCTTGCGCTCGGCCGGCCGGCCGACGACAGCCGAGTCGCCCTGCGGCCAGCGGGCCGGCCTCGCGGGTCGGGAGCACGTCGACCACGCGAGGGTCTTCGACTCTGGCCAAGACGGTGGAGTAGGTCTGGCCGCGGCGGATCGCGAAGTCGTCCACGCCGAGCACACGCGGCGTGCTGAACTGTGGATCGGGCAATGCCATGACCCTGCGTAACCAGGTCATCCGGCCGGCTCCGAAGCCCAGCTGGGCCGCCCGCCGGGCGCCGGCCCGCCCGGCCAGCGCGAGACCTACTCGCTCCAGGGCGTGGTTGAGCCGCGTGGTGAACCGTGCGCGCGGGGCGGCCAGCCGGGAGAACGGCTCGGCGAACGTCCGGCGCGGGCAGTCCGCCGCCCCGTAGATGAAGCGCCGGACCGTCAGCCGGATCACAAAGCCCTGCTCAGCGAGCGGTAGATCCTTCAGCCTGCGCTGGTAACGGTCGTGGACCCGGTCCGAAAAGCGGCCGCAATCCGGACATGCAGAACCGGCAACGCGGCCTCTCGCCACCACCTCTACCGTGCCGAACGCGGCCGAAACCGTCTCGACATCCACATCGCCGATCCCCTCGAACACCAGCGAGTCCCAGAACGGTGCATCGGTCTGCATGACCAGCACCATCACCGTCCACGACTGACCTCAGCAGCGGCCGGCCAGCACCTGAGGGAGCGTCAGCTCCGATCTTCGGACGACAAGGCGTACGCGGTCTCACGCGAACCCGTCTCCTCGCAATCGAACAACGAGGTAACGCTCCGCGACGACTCCCCAAGATCTGTACCCGAACCGAGTTACGAGAGCGCCTGTTGCTCAGCGCCGAGAGCACCCTGTTCCACGGGAGAGTGATGTCGTTGAGATCTGAGAGCACCTGAGTGATTGCTTCGGGGGCCATGGTTGTGCTTTGCCCAGCGAGGGGCCAGGGTGCTGCTGAAATCGAATTTCATTTTGTACGCGGCCCTTTCCCCTCGCCGGTGAATCTTCCGGCAGATCGGCGGCCAACGCCCCGACCTCAGCGGCTCACGGTGGTCTCCCGTTCCATCCGCGTCAGCTTCTCGGGGTTGCGCACTGAGTAGAGCCCGGTGACGAGGCCGTCGTCGATCCGCATGGCCACGACCATGTCGATCTCCCCGTCGATCCGCATGATCAGCGCCGGGTGGCCGTTGACCTGCGCCGGCTCCACCGTCACGAGGGGGCCGAACACCGCCACGCCGGCGGCCAGCGCGCGGGCCACCTTCTCGGCCCCCACGACGGGCCGCGGCATGGCCTGCTTGATGCCGCCGCCGTCGCTCAGCGCGACGACGTCCGGCGCGAGGAGGTCGAGCAGGCTCTGTAGGTCGCCCGTCTCCAAGGCTTGTTGGAAGGCCCCGAGCGCGGCCCGGCTCTCGGCTGCGGAGACGACACCGCGCGGGCGGCGCGCGGCGACGTGCGCCCGCGCCCGGTGGGCGATCTGCCGGACTGCGGCCGGGGTCTTGTCGACGGCCTCCGCGATCTCGTCGTACCCGAGGTCGAACACCTCGCGCAGTACGAACACCGCCCGCTCAGTGGGCGCGAGCGTTTCAAGGACCAGCATCATCGCCATCGACATGCTGTCGGCCAGCTCCACATCCTCGGCCACGTCCGGCACGGTGAGCAGCGGTTCGGGCAGCCAGGACCCCACATACGACTCCTTGCGCCGGCTGAGCGTGCGCAGCCGGCCGAGTGCCTGCCGGGTGGCGATCCGGACCAGGTACGCGCGCCGGTCCCGCACCGTGTCGAGATCGACGCCCACCCAGCGCAGCCAGGTCTCCTGGAGGACATCCTCCGCGTCAACCGCCGAGCCGAGCATCTCGTAGGCGACGGTGAACAGTAGGTTGCGGTGGGCGACGAACGCCTCGGTGGCCGGGTCGGGACGGGAAGCGTCCTCGCTCATGCCGGTTTCTCCTCGTTCTTGTTTTTTCGCCCTCGACTGAGTCACCCACAGGACGCCGGACCCCAGCGTTCTGTGACACCGCACGCCGTGTGACGCGCGACACGTCGAACGGATGTCACAGGGCCCGGACCGTCGGCATCTCATGTCCGACAGTCACAGCCGGACAGGGAGAACGATATGAAGGTCGTAGTGGTGGGCGCCGGATACGCGGGCATGCTCGCGGCGAACCGGCTCGCCAAGAAGGTGAAGACGGCCGAGATCACGGTGATCAACCCGCGCCCCGACTTCGTGGAGCGCGTACGTCTGCACCAGCAGCTCGCGGGAACCGCCACCGCCGCGACGCCCCTCACCTCGATGCTGCGCGAAGGAATCGCCTCGCGTGTCGCCACCGTAGAAAAGATCGGCGACGGCACCGTCGCCCTCGAAGACGGCACCAGCATCGACTTCGACTACGCGTTCCTCGCCGTGGGCAGCACGGTGCGGCCGATGCCGGGAACGGTCCCGGTGGGCACCTGGGAGGGGGCGGAACAAGCCCGCGTCGCGCTCGCCGCGCTTCCCGCGGGCAGCACGGTCACGGTGATCGGGGGCGGCGCGACGGGCATCGAGACGGCCGCCGAAGTGGCCGAGGCGAGGCCGGACCTGGGGGTGCGGATCGTCGGATCGGCGGTCGCCGGGGGCTTCTCCCACCGGGCATACGAGCGGGTCCGGTCCGGACTGGTGCGGCTGGACGTCGACATCGTGGACGACGGCGTCACGGAGGTCACCGACGGCATCGTGCACCTGCGGTCAGGCGCGGAGTTCGCCTCCGACCTGACCCTGTGGGCGATCGTGTCGGGCGTCCCCGACCTCGCCGCACGCAGCGGTCTCCAGGTCGACGCGGACGGCCGTGCACTCGTGGACGAGTACCTGCGCAGCGTCGACGACGAACGGATCTTCGTCGTGGGCGACTGCGCGGCAGTAACCGGAGCCCGTTTCGCCTGCGCGCTCGCCACGCCGCAGGCCGCTCACGCGGCCAACACCCTGGCCCGCCTCATCGAGCGCCGCGAGCCCGAGCCGTACTCCCTGCGTTACGTCGCTCGGGCGGTCACGATCGGACGGAAGAACGCGGTGGGCCAGTTCACCCGCCCCGACGACACCCTTCGGCGGGCTTACGTCACCGGGCGTACCGCGGTCGTCATCAAGGAGCTGGCGTCCCGCGGCGGGAAGTACGGCGCCCGCACGGGCACCGGCGCCTGAACACCGGACCAAGCATGGGTACGACGCCGCGCGGAAGACATTGAGCCGACTCGTCCGATCACAACCCGGCGTGATCTCGGCCATTGGCGGAGACGGATGGACGGAGTATCTGGAAGTGAGCTACGAGCCCCTCTGGCTGCAGCAGAGGTGCTCTCATTTCTCGGCGACATCTTCATGACAGCCGGCGAGCATCCGCTCTCAGCACTCACTGACAAGTGGTCTCCGGTTTCACCTACGCAGCCAGTTCAGGTGGACAGGCGGCTTTGGCACCGCCCTGTACGGGACTCCGGAGGAAGAACCCCCGCTGTGTGGAGCCGTCGAAGGCCAGGGCAGTCAGGAGATGTTCGCCGCCCAGCCGATGCCGAGCGCGGCGAGCTGGTCCGGGTGCAGCCGCTCCCGGCGCTGCTTCTGGTTGACGATCCAGACGCCGGTCCGGTGCGCGGTCCCGTCGGGGAGTTCCTCGACGTGACCGCGGCCCGGAACGCCCCCGCCTTCGCGTTCCTGGTACTGGGCGAGGGCTTGGATACCGGTCTGGAACGCTGCCGCGCCGCGCCCGGACGAGGAGACCCCGGGTGCCTTCGCGGGCGCCTGACGGGCCCGTGGCGTCTTCTTCACCCCCAGTTCGGCGAGTCGGGCCTGCTGTCCCTCGGTGAGCCGGTCGAAGTCGCGGCGTTGGGTGGCGAGCCAGCGGCCGACGTCCTCGCCGTGTCGGGTCACCCCCCGGCCCGATCGGGGGCAGGCGGGCCCCCTCGGCGAGGAGTTGGGCGAGGTAGGCGTGGTGGCGTTGCCAGTCGACGGTCCAGCCCCGTTCGGCCGGGTTTCAGTCCTCGTCGATCGCGGCTGGCGCCGCCGCCGCCCGTCGCTCAGCTTGTACGGGGTCCTTGCCGAGTCCGCCGGGTCGGCGGACGTTGGTGAGCCACTGCCCCCCCGCCACGTCCAGGGCGGTTGCCTACCGCGGCGCGGCGAGCGTCCCGTGGAGTTCGTAGTAGGCGCGCGCGGCGCCGGCGCCTGTCGTCCCGTGTTCGTGTTCGAGCGCCGGACAGTGCTCCCGGTCAGGCGTAGTGTCGGACCCGAGCGTGGGTAGGGGGCCGGGGATGGACACACATGGTGATGACACGGACGTGCTCGGCGAATATCTGCGGGCGGCCCTGGCACGCCTGGGCTCGGCTGATTTCGAGACGGTGATCCGCGCCGCGGACGCCACCTGCCAACTGCTGGCCGATGCGCAACCCGCCCTGCCGGCGGGCCGGGACGGCGCGGTCCTCGGCTCCGACCTGCAACGCGAGTACCTGGCCCTGCTCGCTGTCCTGATCACAGGTCGTACCGACCACCACATCGTGGCGCTGCCCGCCCCCGACGGAACACCTGGCTGGGCTGTGATCGAGCGCCACGTGGCCCGGGATCCGCGGGCTCTGGCGGACGTGTGTGCCCGGATCGCTGAGCGGGCCCGCGACAGCGTCTCCACCGGGACCGCACTGGAAACGCTGTGGAGCCCTGGCCCCGCCCTCAAGGCCAGTAGCCGCGAGCGACCCAGCCCATGGGCTTGTAGGACGATGGGGGCATGATGGCAAATCAGAACCAGCACAACTCCGGCTCCGAGGGCCAGACCGATACAGGGTTCTCCCCCGACATACAGACTGCGGAGCCCACGACTCTTCCGATCCGCTGTGGCGTGAGTGGGCCGGACAGTTGGGACACCGACCCGCAGGGCAACTTCTTCTGCTCTCTGCCGCGCGGCCACGAGGGGCTGCATCACGAAGGAGGCGCACCCCGCCGCTGGTTCGACAACGAGTAGGAGGACACCCCTCCCGGACGAGACCTCGACCCGCAGGATGAGCTGGGCCGGTCGCACCTTCCGCGACGCCATGGCTGCCAACGCTGCCTGGTGCGAATGTCGGGAGGGCCGCGTTGTTGTTGCTTCGCCCCATAGTCGGGGCTGGCCAGTTCCGGGCGTGGTCTCGGGCGGACGGATCCGCCGTCCGCCTGCAAGACCTGGCTCGACGCGGCCGGTCATTCGCTTTTTCGCCGTCGGGGGTGCGGATCACCACCGCACCGGCGGGGCGAGCAGCCCTTCCGGCACAAAACTCTTCTCACGGCGGCTGCGGTGGCCGGAGGCGATTGGCCGGCACTGCGCACCCCGGAATCCGGGCGCAGCTCACCGCTCGCCCGGTGGGAGTCGGCCGCCGGAAATGACGCTGTCGCTCATCGCCCGTGCGACGGGGGTGGACGGGGCACGGTGACCGCCTGTCGCCGCCGGATCCGGCAGCTGTGCAGGCCGAGTGGTGGTGCCTGTCGTACCCCTCGTGCGGTATACCGAGGCGGTCGGCTCTCCTTCGAGGGGCTGCCACGCCGTGCCACAGCGGCAACATGCACTGCCTCGGTTCGGGTTGGAGCCGGGAGCTGTTGCGGGCTGACCGTCACGGCTCGATGTTGCCCGCTCGGTTCCGGTGCAGGGCTGCGGATTGTCAGACCCCCTCCCTACGCTCTACGGCGCCCTGGCACAGGGTGTGCCGGGACCGTCGGGAAGGAGCCGGGCATGACCACGGCTACACGCAAGGCCACCATGGATGAGCTGCGGAAACTTGTGGACGAGATGCCTGCGAAGGCGTCGGACAGAGGCCTCAGCCCGCTGGCTGCGGTCCCTGAACCGGGCGCCTCACATGTCCTCCTTGGGGAGACCTGGTCAACGCGGACGGCTTCCTCGACCTCGCCCACACGTGTGGCGCCCGCGTCCTGTACTACGACCACGACGTCTTCACCGCCGAGGGCTTCGCCCTCATCGAGGACGACGACCCACTCACTGACGGGCCGACGGCCGAGGAACGCCTCTCTCCGGACGACGCCCGCCGGCTCGGCAAGCTCCGCCGGGCCGCCGCCCGCCACGCGGGCCGGGTCCACGCCGTGGTCCTGTGCTTCATGGCCGAGGGCCTGCCCCACATGTGGATCGCCCGTGCCGCCTGGCACGTCCAGCTGACCGCCGAGCGTGACCTCTTCCTCGCCGAGCACGCCAGCGCCCTTGACACCCGAGTGGAGGACGACCACGCCCGCAGGGAGACCGAACGGCAGCGCATCGCAGCCGAGCTCGCCGAGGACCGCGAGTTCCGGGCGGCCACGAAGCGGGGCCACCACCAGGACATCGCTGCTCTCGCCTACCCGCCACCGGCCGGCACGGATCCCGATCAACTCCGCCGGCACCAGTGGATGGTCAGCGGAGCCGCCCGCGCCGCGGGGGACCTCGTCGAAGGTGCGGCACGCCGTATCTACGCCGACTTCGAACGCGATCTGGATGCCCTGGCCCTGGAGATCGAATCCGCGGGCGTCACGCACGGCGCGACGACCGTCGCGGCCCGCAAACTGCTGCTCGCCGACTACCTGCTGGCCAAGACCGACGGCTACCTGCCGCCCAAGCACTTCATGGACCGCCTCATGCTCCGCGTGCAGGCCCGCCGGCAGCCCGCCCGCCGCTCCGTAGCCGCACAGCCACTGCCCCTCGAATGACATAGGCGCCGTCCACTACGAGGGTCTTCGACCCCGGGCTGGGCGGCGACGGCGGGCTGCCGGGCCCGCCGTCGCCGACCTCATTCCGGAGCTGGCTAGCCGCTCCGACGGGGGCCGGCGGCCTACTGCCGCCGCCTCGGCGGCAGCCGCTTCCGTCGACCGGATGGCACAAGAGCACCTACAGCAGCGACTTTGAGGAAGCCTGTGTGGAAGCCCACGCATTCCTGGACCGCGAGGGCGTGCTGATCCGGGACTCCAAGGACCGGGAGCGCCGATCATTGACCGTGTCGGCTGCGGCTTGGGGCACCTTCCTCGGTCCCGCCGAGCGAGGGCTGATCACCTGACGGCTGACGAAGAACGCCGGGAGTCCGAACCGACAGCGGCCATTCGAACCGCCCGCCCGACCGCCTCCGCCGCCCCGCCCAGCGCCTGCCACGTCTGGACCGACTCACCGTCATGGCTCGTCATACCGTCATTCTGACGGTGACTCACCCTCCTCGGGGGTCCCGGCGGCGAGCGCTGCGGCGCGCAGGCGTTCCATCACGTCCGCCGGGGTGATCATGTACGCCTTACCCGCGATCGACTTCTCGAACCCGGCGCGGGTCAGTCGCCACACCCCGCAGGCCTCCCGACCGGTGACGCCGAGGGAGTTCTGCACCCGGGGATTGAACAGGTCGAGGTGGTGGAGGGTCAGGCCCGGCTCCACCGACTGCGCGGTGCGGGCGGAGCCCTCCCGCTCGTGGTTGGCGAGGACGCTGATCACGTGCGCCACGTGGAGGGCGGGCAGCCGGCCCTGGGGGGCGTCGGGGTGCCGGAAGATGTGCTGCGAGCTGTACGAATCGGCCTCCGGCCGGACCTCGAAGGGCGTGTCGACGAGGGTCCCGAGGAGGTCGAGGACGGATCCGCCGCCGGCGACGGCGCCGCCGAGGGCGTGCCGAACCCGGTCGACGACGCGGTCCTCGTCCTCGAAAGCCTCGTACTCGGCCCGCGCCAGATCGACCGCGTGCATCTGGTACCCGTCCGGGATCCATTCCGGCACGTCGTTGGCCTCGTCGACCGGGCGGGGCGTGACGCCGGCCATCTCCTCCGGGGCGTGCGCGTCGAGGCGGATCAGCGCGCGGCCGGGCAGGCGGGTGTACAGCGGGCTGCCGGGGACCAGGACCTGCGTGGCGTTCAACCACAGGCGCAGGTCCGGGCCTTCGTCGCCGGCGAGGCGCCAGATCGCCTCCAGGACCTCGTCGTCGTCCTCCGCGACGCGGACGGGAGCGCCGAAGCGCTGCGCGACGGCGTCAACGTGCTCCCGCCACGCGGTACGCGCGAGGGCGAGGACCTTCGGGTTCTCCTCGGCGTTCTCCGCCTCGATCACGCAGGGCACGTAGCGCGCCACCCGCACCGGGTTGAGGAAGTCGCTGCCCCGCCCGTACAGCTCGAAGGGGGTGCCGGAGCGGCTGTGCAGGGTGATGACGGAGTCGATCTCGATCCGGGTGAAGTACTTGACCTCGTCCATCCATCCGGCGAGGTCGCCCTCCCGGACCGGGGGTCCGGACCATAGGGCGGGGTTCGGCAGACCTATGAAGGTGGCCGCGTCCCGAACCTGCCCCGGTGTGTCCTGCCAGGCAAAGCGCACGATTCTTCTCCCCATTGAACGATCATCAGTTGATCATCCTAAGGGTTGTCCCGTAAATGATCTTCGGGTCGTCCTGGGCAGGGTCAGTCGCGGTGTGATCCGCTGGCCTATCCGGCGAGGGCGAGGTTGTGCAGTCGGGCGATGCCGAGCATGGCGTGGTGGACGCCGTCGCCTTTGAGGCGGCAGTCGCGGAGGATCTTCCAGGTCTTCATGCGGGCGAAGACGTGCTCGACGCGGGCTCGGACCTGCTTGTGGGACTTGTTGTGTTCCTGCTTCCAGTCGGGCAGGTCTTCGCCTTTGCGGCGGCGGTGTGGCATGAGGAGTCCGGTGCCGGGATAGCCGCCGTCGGCGATCGTGAGTGTTCTGCCGACGGCGGCTTTGGCGCCGGATTCCTCCCAGGCCTTGCAGTCGTTGCGGTTTCCGGCAAGCGGTCGGCCGACCACGACGACCAGGCGGGTGTCGGCGTCGATGACGATCTGGTGGTTGGTGGAGTACCGGTAGTTCTTCGACTGCGCGGCGATGGTGTGGTCGCGGGTGGGGACCAGGGTGCCGTCCACGATGAGCACGGTGTCCTTGGCGAACCGCTTTCGGGGCTGGAAGCGCGAGCACCGGCCCGAGATGGTCGATGAGGCGGTCCGCCGCCGACTTCGAGACCCCGAACAGCGGGGCGAGCTGTCGCATCGTCAAGTTCGTCCGCCAGTACGCCGCGACCAGCAGTGCCCGGTCCTCCAGCGGAAGGCTCCACGGCCGGCCCTTGCGGACCGCATCCGCGCCCTCGCGCCGCAACACGGTCACCAGCTTCCCGAAACAGCGCGGGGTCAGCCCGGTGAACGGGGCTATCCAGGACGGCTCCGACGCCGTGATCACACCAGCCACGGCAAGATCATTCCACTGTCGGTCAGTCGGCCAGTCCTGCCCCATGGAAATCAGGCGACCGGGCCCGGCACATCGTCCAGGATGACCCCATGAGTGATGACCTGGTGACGTTCCTCCATGCGCGGCTGGATGAGGAGGCCTACCTGGCCCGACTCTGCGACGGTGACGGCTGCGGGGAGTGGACCGCTCACGGGCACACGGTCGACTTCTGCCAGGGAGAACTCCCCGGGTTCCATCCCACGATCGCCCTACACGTGGCGCTGCACGACCCGGCTCGCATTTTGCGGGAGGTTGAAGCCAAGCGACGCGTGCTCGCCCGCCATGTGCTGAGTCCAGCGATAGGGGATCCGGAACTCCCTTGGGACAACCACGATGACTGCCAGTACGACGGCGAGACCTGGCCATGCGACGACCTGCTCGACTTCGCCTCACCCTACGCCGATCACCCTGACCACCCCCGACGCCACTGAGCAGAGATCATTTGCGGGACAACCCTTAGGGGCGCTTTCGGCCACGGCTGCCATGCTTCCCGAAAACGCCGAGATCCCGCCCGGTCTTCGGCCGGACGGGATCTCGTGACGTTCCCGAGAGCCACTCGCGAACTGTCGACACACGCTGCAGGGGGAATCAGCCCGTCAGATTCGCCAGGACGCACGGGATCGCACGCTCACAGGGCCAAATCGGAACCGCACAGCACACAGCTGCTGCTCGCACGGCTCTCCGAAGGACATATGGTCCAGCCCTACGACACCGAAGCGCCGCAGGACAGCCAGCGACGAGAGAACACCGTCAGTACGGGGGCGCTCCTAGTGACCTGAGTCGGAGGTTTGTCGTTAGTTCGGTATGAGTCGTTGGCTATGACGACTTCTTCGGGAGTCGTTTGTCGAGGAGTTCGGGAGGCGTGTGGCTCGGGGTTGAGTGATCAACTCGTTGAGTTTTGATGTCAATAGCGTGTGCGATCGAGGGCTGCGGTCTGCTTCATAATCCAGCTGTGGACATATCCGATGAGGGACAGCCGCTGGATCCCGTCTGGCATGAGATCAACAACAACGTGTGTGGTGGCCTGTCAGGTGCCCCGAGTGCTTCGTTGGTGGCCGAGCGGTTCATCGGGGCAGGCTGGAGTTCCAGATCGGCGTCGTGGGAGTCGTATGAGGTCGAGAGCAGCTGGTGCCGCATCGAGGTCCACCCGACCGAGGGTGACACTCTCCTGAACGGAGTCGTCGATCCTCAACGGTTCGAAGATCTGGCAGCACTACTGACCCGGTTCGGCTTGCGGCTCAGGCTTGAGCTCTATGACGATGAGGGAGGGCTGCTGAGGGAGATCGAAGCTGGAGCTCCGTCAGAGCCTCAGGACGCAGTCCCGCGGCCTCTCAGCCGGCTGCTCGCTCCGCTTGGGCTTTGGTCGCGGCGAGGCGGAAGGACTCGGTTCCGGTCTGGATGATGTTGCCGCCGAAGGTGAGGCGGTCGACGATGGCAGCGCAGAGCCGGGGGTCGGTGAAGGTCTTGGTCCAGCCTCCGAACGATTCGTTCGAAGCGATCGCCACACTGTTCTTTTCCTCCCGTTCCGTCAAAACCTGGAAGAGGAGCTCGGCGCCGCGGCGGTCGAGTTCCATGTAGCCGAGTTCGTCGATGCAGAGCAGATCGACGCGGCCGTAGCGGGTGATGGTCTTGGTCAGCTGCTTCTCATCCGCGGCCTCGACGAGCTCGTTCACGAGTTTCGTGGCGAGGGTGTAGCGGACCCGGTGGCCCTTCATCGCGGCCTCGGTGCCCAGCGCGATCAGCAGATGGGACTTGCCTGTCCCGGAGTCCCCGATCAAGCAGAGCGGCTGGCCCTTGCGGACCCATTCGCACTTGGCCAGCGTGTGGATGGCCGCCGGGTCGACGTTCGGTTGGCGTCGAAATCGAAGGCCCGGAGGGACTTGTCGCGAGGGAAGGCGGCGGCTTTGATGCGGCGCTCCGACCGGCGTCGGGCCCGGTCGTCGCACTCGGACATCAGCAGCTCGGCCAGAAAGCCCCGGTAGGACATCTGCTCGCGGGATGCCGCGGCCGCGAGGTCCGGAAACTGGCTTCGGATGGTGGGCAGCCGCAGCATGCGGCATGCCTGGTCGATCGCGGTGGTGGCGGCTTCTTCGGTCAGTTCGCGCTGGCGGGGGACGGTCATGTCGCTTCTCCCTGGCTGGTGCCCTGGCCGCCGGTCCGGCGGCGGTTGAGTAGTTGGTCGTAGGCGGCCACCGAGGGCAGAGGCCGGGTGTCGGGCGGCAGGTGGGTCAGCCGGTAGTCGGCGAGGAACGTCACCGTCGCGTGTTCCTCGACGGGTGGGGCAGGCACCTCGGGTGCGGGAATTTGGGGTGCGGGGGCGTCGCCGTCGGCGGCCTTGCGGGCCTCCAGCGCGACCGAGTCCGCCGTCAGAGCGCCGGCTCGGAAGGCTTCTGCCAGGCCTGCGACCACGTGCTCGTGGCGCATGTGGCGTCCCAGAAGCAGCACCTGGATCAGGGCCCGGGTGCCCTCCGCGTCTCGGTGGGCGGACCGGACCGCGGTCCACCAGTTGTCATGGACGGGGGTGAACCTGCCGGCCGAGCGGGCCTGCTCCAGCGCGGTCGAGCCGGGGAAGGCACCGGGCTTGCGGATGAGGGCTTCGAGGTAGTGGTCCAGGACCAGCTGGGAGCCGCCCCTGGTGCTGAGGCGCTCGTGCCGGGCAATCTCGCTCCGGCCGTCGTAGACGACGAGGTCATTCGCGTTGAGGAGCACCCGGACCGACTGGCCGATCAGCCGGACGGGGACCGAGTAGCGGTTGCTGCGGACGGTGATCTGGCTGTAGCGGTCCACTCGCGGGGTGAACGAGCGGCCCGTCTCGAACGGCTCCTCCGGCAGCGGTTTCAGCCGTGGCTGTTCGGAGCGGAAGTACTCGCCGATCGTGTGGGGGCGGGAGCTGATCCGGCGGGCCTCGTCGTCGATGTCCCACTGGGCGACCATCGCGTTGAGCTGGGCCAGGGAGTCGACGACGGGCACGGGGACGAAGTGGTTGCGCCGGAAGTATCCGACCTGGCCCTCCACTCCGCCTTTCTCGTGGGCGCCCTCGATTCCTGGCCGGCAGTAGAACGCGTCGACGCCCCAGTGCGAGCGGAACTGGGTCCAGCGTTCGGCTTCCACCCGCATGCGTCCCAGTCCGATCACCCGGGAGACCGCGGCCTTCAAGTTGTCGTAGCGGACCCTGCCGCGGGGGACGCCTCCCAGGGTTTTCAGCGCGTGGACGTGGCCTTCGATGAACGCCTCCTGGCCGCAGGCGGCGAAGACTCGATGGACTGCCTTGCCCGAGTACGAAAGGCGGAAAGAGAACAGGTAACAGCGGGTGGGGATCCCGGCCAGCACGATGTGCACGTCCCCGAAGTCGACCTCGGCCTCCGGGCCGGGGATGTGCGACTGCGGGATGAACACCGACTCCGGGCCCCGGCCGCCGAGCAGCAGGATCTGCTTGCGGCGGCCGGCGACGTAGGAACGGACCATCTGGTACGAGATCTCGTAGGCCCCGTGCTCGTCGACCAGGCGGTCGAAGATCCGTTTCGCGGTGTGTTTCTGCTGCGGAGGTGCGTCCAGATCCGCCTGCAAGAAACCGTCGATGATCCGCTTGTAGGGATCCAGCCGGGTCGTCGGGGGTCGGTGCTTCTTGCGCGGCTCCGGCCACTGCGCGTCCAGAGCCCTGCGAACGGTCCGCCAGGTCACGCCGTACTTGTGCTCCAGCGCACGCATCGAAATGCCGCCCAGACGGTGGTCACGACGGATCGCCGCGTACAGCTCGACCTTCGACTTCGGCATGCGCATGGAGGCCCCCAGTGGGAGAAGCACACCCGGCGTCCCACCACAAGACTTCAACTGCCGTCAAAACAAAGCAACATCAACAGGCTCGGTCAGGACTGCCTCCCGCAACCGCCAACAAACGCCTCCCTCAATCATCGACATAGCCAAGTCGTCCTGGCCCGAAGATTCCGCCGTTGTCGGTGACCGATGCCCAGCGTGCTGTGCTGGAGGGTTGGTTACGTCGTTGTTCGACGGCTCAGGCTCTGGCTCAGGTCGCGGATCGTGCTGGAGTGCGCAGACGGCTGCTCGATCATGGGGGTGTCCCGTCGGCTGCGGATCGCTCCGGACACGGTCCGCACCTGGCGGCGGCGTTTCCTGGAGCACGGCTTGGACGGTCTGTGTGACGAGCCCCGGCCGGGTGTACCGCGGAAGATCACCGATGCCGATGTGGAGCGAGTGATCGTCAGGACACTCGAGGAGAAACCGAAGAACGCGACCCACTGGTCGACGAGGTCGATGGCCGCGGAGACGGGGATGTCGCAGTCGACGGTCTCGAGGATCTGGCGGGCGTTCGCGCTTGCCCCGCACCGTTCGCAGACCTTCAAACTGTCGACGGACCCGTTCTTCATCGACAAGGTCCGTGATGTCGTCGGTCTTTATCTCGACCCGCCTGAGAAGGCCCTGGTTCTCTGCGTGGACGAGAAGTCGCAGATCCAGGCCTTGGACCGGTCCCAGCCGGTGCTGCCATGATGCCGGGTGTTTTAGAGCGCCGCAGCCACGACTACATCCGCGCCGGCACCACCACCCTCTTCGCAGCCCTCGAAGTCGCGACCGGCGAGGTGATCGGATCACTGCACCGACGGCACCGGCCCGTCGAGTTCAAGAAGTTTCTGGCCAAGCTCGACAAGGAAGTCCCGGCCGGTCTCCAGGTCCATCTGATCCTGGACAACTACGCGACCCACAAGACGCCGGACGTGAAGAAGTGGCTGCTGGCCCACCCGCGCTTTCACCTGCACTTCACGCCAACCAGCGCGTCCTGGCTGAACCTGGTCGAGCGATGGTTCGCCGAGCTCACCCAGAAGAAACTCAAGCGTGGAGTCCACCGATCCGTCCAGGCCCTCGAACGCGACATCCGGGCCTGGCTGACCGACTGGAACGACCAACCCAAGCCCTTCGTCTGGACGAAGACCGCTGACGAGATCCTCGACAAAGTCGCCGCCTACTGCCAACGAATCTCTGACTCAGGTCACTCGGTCCGGTCTGACGGCTCCGAGCAGCCCCCCGGGGGCAGGGGAGGGAGGGCGGCCATCGGCTCGACCCCGATGACGTCGTCTCGATCCAGATCTATGTCAACGGCATTGGGCTCAGCCATGGCCAAGACGGAGCTCACGGCGTCGATCCCAATGCGTTGGAGGTAGGCCCAACGGTCGAGTTTCTCGCAGGCCCAGGCGGGGTCGTACGCCGGCCTGGGCATCCGCCGGTCACCACAAGGAGGGGAGGTAGGGGTCGTCCTCGGGGGCGTAGGCCGAGGGTTTCGGGCGGGGCTTGGCCGATGGTGGTGCGCTGCCCTCGATGGTGAACGTGAACTCGTAGGGCGGCAAGGGGGCCTTGAGGTACTCGTGGCCGATGGTCCAGGTGGTCGTCGCGTCTTCTCTCAGGCGCACGATGTACTCTCCGTCGTCGAGCTCGGTGTAGGCGAAGAACTCCACGCCGTCGTCCAGGTGGATCCGGCTTCCCCCCTGACCGAAGGAAATGAATCGGCGAGGCCTGCCCGGCGTGAGGACCTCGACTCCCGTAGCGAGTCCGGCCTGGCCCTGGAAGATGCGCGGTGCTTCGATCCGGCGTACACCGTCACTCTGGTGGTAGGTCAGCCGTTGCAGCTTCAGCCGGAGCACTTTGCGCCCCCAGTCCTTCGTGGCGATGCGCACGCCCATCCGCGTCCGCGATATGCGCTGCCCGTCCTTTGAGGTCCGCTCCGCCCAGTCCGTCCAGTCCATTTCCTCTGTCACGGTCATATCTCCCTTCCAGACAGGTATTCAGCTCATCACGGCCACTCTAGTGCTCTGACCGCATACCTTCGCCGGGTTAAGCAGGTGAGGGGCAATTAATGCCAGTCACCTGGCTGGGGCATCCGCCTATGCTCGGCTCGTGCAGCCGTTTTCCGACCGTAGCCATCCGTTGATCACGGCGTTCCCAGCTGAGCTTGCAGGCGATGCCGAGGCAGTTCTGGCGGTGATGCCTGCTTCTCGGCTCCAGCCGCATGCCTCGTTCTCGGTCGTTGTAGAGGGCCAGCAGGTTTTGATCCCTGAGCGCCTCTACAACGACGAGCCGCCGACCGACGCGGTGGCGTCGCTTTCGTCGCGCCAACGGCAGCTTCTGCACTGCCTGTACTCAAGGCACTGCGACGGGGTGGTCAGGCAGCGTCACCTGGAGGAGATCGTTGGTTCCACGGACTCGTGGGTCGTCCCCTTCGTCGTGCAGCTGGTTGGCGAGTACGTCTTGGAGATCCTGGTCGTCATCTGCGATGAGCTCCGTGATCTCGCCACGCCCGGCACCTGCGGACACCTCGCGTATGGGCAGTTCATCGTGGACAACCCGGTCTTCTTCGCGCGCACTCAGCGGCGGGTCGTGAGCTACTGGAGCTGCTACTACCGGGGCGCATACGCGAGTTTTCGGGGCTACCCGGGGTGCACTCTTCTTGACCTCCTTCGGTCCGCTGCCTCCGACAGAGCAGGGCATCCTTGGCCCAACCTCGCTCCAGCCGGCGCCCAGGTGGACGGCTACAGCTAGGACCCGGCCGGGCGTAGTCGCTGGGCCGGTCAAGCGGCATCGGCGAGGGGACGTTCCCGCCGGCTGACGCCAGCAGCATGATCGCGCGTCGAAAGCGCACCGAACTGGTGCTGCCCCGACGCACGATCTGCTGCAGCCTCTGCCCCTGCTGATCGGTCAACCTGCGTACGCGGACAGGCTCAGCCACCGCACCCCCAGCACTCGGATCGGACGTCACCGCACATCCAACCGCCCCGACCACGAACCCGGCCAACCAATGTGGTCAGAGCACTAGCTTGAGAAGGCCAGCCGCCATGCTTCGACGCCGCTACCCCTCCGACATGACCGACGCCGAATGGCCCTGATCGAACCCCTTCTCCCCTTCCCGGCCTGCGAGACAACCATCGGCGGCCGGCCCGAGAAGCACGTTGCGGCAGCTGGGCCGGCACGCCGTCGCTCCCGAAGAACTTCCGGATCGGAGGACACCCCGTCGCGGAGAGGATCTCGAAGTCGCAGTTGCCCCCACTGCCCAGGTCGCGGCCGAGTTCGTAGGACAAGTGCCGAAAGGCAACACCGTCCCTCACCACGTACGTCCTCCGGATCAGCGCGCAGGTGACGAACTTGCGACCCGCAGACGTAGGAACCCGCACCTCCAAGCGCGTCTCCATGCGGTGCATGCCGTTCTGAGACACCGTCTCCACCCACTCGGTGCGGATCCGCCCGTTGGCCATGCTGCTCCCCCGTCCCGCCGCAAAATGCGAGGTGGCCAGGATGGAACGCTCGTTGGGTGCTGCCGCTCGGCGATACCGGAGGCCAGGCCGTTGTCCAGCTCGCCGGTCTACCGCGCATGGGTAGTCCCATGAGCCGCCCCCGCCCCGCCTCCGGGCCCCTTCCGCCCCATTGGGTACGTCCCGCTTGCTTTGTGGGTTCACCCCGGTCTATTATCGTCATCATGACGATAACCGTCCAGCGGTCCCCACTCCCTGCAGGCATCGACCGCACGAGCCGCGAGTCCCTCCACGGATTCAACGCGCACAAATACGTGGCCAGCAGTCCCGCCATTCGCCTCAATGTGCTGCCCACCACTGTTCCGGCCGCTTGGGTCCACGGCCGCGGTGGTATCGACGATAGCCTCAGGACGGAGAAGTGAGCATGTTCGAAATGCCGGTAAATCCCTTTGAACTCTCCGAAGAAACGTTGAACCGAATATCTGCCGATGACTCATGGGCCCCGATCGAGTCGGAGCTCCCAAACGTCGATGCCAGGGTGATCAGCCACTTCCTCACTCCGGCTGAAGTGGAAGTATTCGCGGCCGAACTGGCTGCCACGCGCTTCGTGCCGGTGGGTCGAGACGGCATTGCCGCCAACTATGCAGAGGGAGATCCGGTCGCCCATCTCCGTGCCACGGCTGACTCCACGGCTTTGGCGGCAGAGTTCTACCGCAGGCTGAAGACGTTTCTGTCGTTTGAAGTGGGATCTGATGATCCGACGGATTCAGGCGGAAGACCCTGGAAGCCGGCGGCCGTCAACCCACGCATGCGCTTCATCACGTACGAACACGGAGGACTTCTTGTCCCGCACTACGATTCGCCCTATTTTGCCCCTGACGGAAGGCGAACTCTCCTGACGGTCGTCGTCTACCTGTCGTATGAGGCAGTGGGCGGAGAAACGCGGTTCATCGCCGACAAGCAGAACGAGCTTCCCTTTGTGCAACGCGACTTCTCGGACTGGCCCCGGCCCGCAAAACCTGAGGAAATATTGAGCACCCACCGCCCCGAACCGGGTGATGCGCTCCTCTTCTGGCATCGGACGCTTCACGACTCGGCCCCGATTCTTGAGGGCACGAAAACAATTCTCAGAACCGACGTGCTCTACGAGCCCATAGACGTGCCGTGAGCAACAGCAAGCCAACCGTGGCGCAGGAGGGCCCACGTGGTACTCGCATCATCCATGGCCGTGTCGGCGAAAGGGGGCAGCGCATGCCGTAACCCCTTTGAGACCGTGTCCTGTGTGGTGAAGCGGGCGAGTCGTTTGTAGCAGCAGGGGGGCTGCGGCGATGCCGAGGCAGGCCAGGTAGTTGCGGGGATGGCGCCCGTAGCGGCGTTTGAGCCGGCGGTATTCGGTGAGCCAGGACCTGGTCCGCTCGATTCGCTCCCGTCCGGGGTGAAGCGGGTGACCGGACCCGCGCGGCGGTGAGCAGGCCGGCGAGCGGTGCCAGGTCCGGAGAGGTCGATCTCGACGAAGGTGTAAGGGGGCGGTGGGGTGGCAGCGGTTGTGCGTCAGCTGGGTTCGGTTGTTGATTGCCTGGTCATGCGTTGTGGGTGTGGGCTGGTCTGCTGTCATGAGGTGACCAGGTGGCTGCTGTTTAGTGGCTGGGGCGGGGCGGGTTGGCTGTCGTGGGGGTGGCTATTCATAGCCGCCAGTCCTGGCGTTCGGTGTTGAGGTGCGATTTCTCGGGTGGGTGACAGTGGTGTGAGTGGCAGTGGGCCCTGGTGTGTGGGTGCTGGTCGGGGGCTGTTTCGGGGTGTGTGGTCACTGTCCTGGATGTGAGAGATCGGGGTCTACTCGCTGTTGTTGAGTGAGGGACGCCCAGGTCGCGTGCTGACGTGAGAGCGAGAGATCGCGCCCGAAGCGCGCGACGCGGACCACGTCGCCCCACATTGGGAAGAGGCACTGAACGAGTTCTCACTCTTCTTCGAGGACCGGCTCGGCATTCAATGGGACCCGGCGACTTGCCCAAGATCGCTGACATGTCCTCTCGCTCCGAAGTCGTGATGAACGGACTTCATGGTCCATGGACGGAGCCAGGCGCCTGTCCGTTGTCGCCGTGGAGCGGAGCGGCTTGTGTGCGGTGGGGGCCCAGGCTGCTGAGGACGTCGGCGAGTTCCTCCGTCGTGAGGCCGGGGGCGGGCAGGGCGGTGGCCGGTGTGTCGGCGGTGCGCAGGCCGTCCAGGAAGAGTGTCAAGTAGCGGCGCCACGCTTGCGGGGCGGTGTCGGTGAGTGCGGGGACGGCGCGGCCGAGTGCGGCGAGCGAGAACAGCAGGTCCTCGGTGGTGACGTCTTGGCGCATCGTGCCCTGCCGCTGGGCGCGCCCGATCAGCAGGTCGAGGGTCTCACGGTTGCGTGCGTGTACGGCGTCCAGTGAGCGGACCCCTGAGATGCCGGTGGTCATCAGGTCGTTGGTGCCCCGGTCGGCGGCAAGCGAGGCGAAGACGGCGGCGAGGTACCCCGCGAGAGCGCGCCAGGCGTCCTCACCGCCGCGCGCCGCGTCGCCGGCGGTCACGGTGTCGGCCAGCGCGCCGTGGAAAACCTCCTCGACGAGGTCGGCGCGGGTGGGGAAGTGGCGGTAGAGGGTGGCGTTGCCGACCCCGGCCCGGCGGGCGATCTCGTCCAGTGGCGCGTTCAGGCCCTGGGCGGCGAAGGCTTCGCGGGCGGCGCTGACCAGCAGTTCGCGATTGCGCCGCGCGTCGCGCCGCACCGCTCTGGGCTGCTTCGGTCGTTCCGCTTCGATCGTCATGTCCCCTCCTCGTACATACCGGGGACCAGTCCCCGGTATGGATGCTATCGTCTGCCCACATAACGGGGACTACTCCCCGTTTAAGGGTTGTGAGGGCGAAGGGCTGGTAGGGGCATGACGGAGCGGGCTCTCGTACTGGGCGGCGGCGGCATCATCGGTGGCGCTTGGGAGATCGGAGTGCTCGCCGGCCTCGCCGAGGCGGGCATCGACCTCATGGACGCCGACACGGTCATCGGCACCTCCGCCGGCTCGATCATCGGGGCCCGCCTCGCATCGGGGGTGAGCGTTGAGGAACTGTACGAAGGCCAGCTCGACGGCGCCCCGGCCCTCGACGTCAAGGTCACGATGGGCCAGACCGCACGCTTCCTGTGGGCCGCACTCGGCTCGCGGGACCCCCAGCGCTCGGTCCGGCGCCTCGGGCGTGCCGCGCTGGTGTCCCGTACGGTCCCCCCGGCCATGGCTTTCGAGGCGGTCGCCTCCCTGCTCGAAGGAGTCGACACCTGGCCGCGCCGGGACCTGCGTCTGACCGCCGTCGACGCGCTGACCGGCGACGTGGAGGTCTTCGACGCGGCGTCGGGGGCAACCCTGCCCGAGGCGGTCGCGGCGAGCTGCGCGGTGCCGGTGGTCTGGCCGCCGGTGCCGCTGGCCGGGCGCCGCTGGATGGACGGCGGCAGCCGTTCGACGGCCAACGTCCACCTCGCCCAGGGGCATCGGCGGATCATCGCCCTGGCCCCGATTCCCAAGGCGGTCGGACCGCACCCCCATGCCCACGCCCAGGCCGCGGAACTCGCGGCGGCGGGCGCGCGGGTGTCCGTCCTGACCCCGGACCGCGCCGCCCGCAGCGCCTTCGGTCGCAACATGCTCGACCACACCCGCCGCCCCGCCGCGGCCCGCGCGGGCCGCGCCCAAGCGGCGGCATGGGCGCAGACGGTGGCAAGTGTCTGGGGCCAGGTCTGAGCGGCTGATCCCGGAACCCTTTGCAACGATTGGAGACTCACCACGAACGAGAACACCGATGTGGTCGTGATCGGCGGCGGATACGCAGGCGTCATGGCCGCGAACCGTCTGACGCAGCGCGGCGACGTGGCGGTGACGCTGGTCAACCCGCGTCCGGACTTCGTCCATCGGGTCCGCCTGCACCAGTTGGTGGGCGGATCCGACACAGCGGTCGTCGCCTACCGGGACGTTCTGGCCGAGGGCGTGCGGCTGGTGGTCGCCATGCGGCACGGATCGACGCGGACGACCGCGATTTGACGCTGACGTCGGGCGGCACGCTCGGCTACGACTACCTGATCTACGCGGTGGGCAGCGGCAGCGCCGCCCCGGGCGTGCCAGGTGCGGCCGAGTCCGCAACCGCAGCCGGGTTCCCGTCGATGGCTGGAAGATGCAGCACACCGAAGTGGTGTCGGTCGGGCCGTCCGACTCCAGAGCCCCTCGCAAGGCCGCCGAGCCCCGCTGCCGGCGCGCGTCCGGCCCCTGCGCGTACCCGGAGCCGCAAGCTCACGGCGGTGATCTCGGGTCAGGCGCATCTGGCAGAGCCCTGCGAGGTTATGACCCCGGCTGCCGCGGTCCACACCGCCTTGTGCCGGACTTGCGGCGGCCGGCACCACAAGCCGTGGCGCTGTATCCGGCCCTGACCTGGTAGCTCGGCGTCCCCCGTATCGCCGAGGCCGGCTCGCGCGGGGAGATCCTGGTGCCCGGCCGGCCACGGGCCGGGGCGTCGCGACCTACACCCAGGTGTAGGTCGCGTCGGTGACGGCGTCCAGGGCCGCGTTGGTGACGGCGGCGTGCGGATCGGTGAGGGCGGCGAGGGCGGGGCCGATGGGCGGGAAGATGGGCAGCTCGGCGGTCTTGTGGTAGTCGATCCACTCGATGACGCCGACCTCGTGGCTGCCGTCGGGGAGCTCGTCCAGCTCCTGCCCTGCAAGGGTCTCGCGGAGGCCGGGGCTGATGTGGAAGCGGTAGATCAGATGGAGCTTGCGCGGCGGCGGGGTCGGGCCCGGGCGGGTCACGCGCTGGTCAACGACCCACATCAGGTCCCCGCCCTCCGCCAGCGCAATGTCGAGACCGAGTTCTTCCGCGAGTTCACGGCCGAGGGCGGCGACGAGGTCTTCGCCGTCCTCAACGTTGCCGCCGGGCGGGGTGTAGTGCGTGGAGTCGGCGCGGTCACGGCGGATGAGGGCGACATCGTCGCCGCAGAACACCAGCGCCCCGGTCCGGATCTTGATCCGGGAGAACGGGGCGGGTGTGGCAGGGGTGCTCGTCATGGCCGCCAGTATTGCGGCGTGCCCTGGGAAAAGGGAAAAGTGCTGTTCTGCCATTCCACCCCTCGCCACGACGAAGAGGTGATCCGGGTCGACTCCCGCCTCGACCGCTGGGAGGAAGTCTTCGACGGACTCGATGCCGACATTCGCACCGTGGTCTGCGGCCACACCCACATGCCGTTCGTCCGCATCGCCCACGGCCGACTCGTGTGATCAACCCCGGCAGCACCGGCATGCCCTACGGACGAACCGGAGCGCACTGAGCCCTCCTGGACCCGGGCGTTGCCGCCCACCCGGTCGCGGTCATCAACCCCGATCCGCTGCACCTGTCGATTCCGCGGCAACCGACCGACAGCACCCGCATCACCGGCCCCTGTGTCTGCCAGACTCCGCGCCTGCACGCTGAGTTCCCCGAGGGCCCGAGGCGGTCGAGCCGTGCCAGGAGACCACCCCGGCGTCGGCGCACCTGCAGTAACCACCCGCTGTGAGCTTTGCGGCGGCCGGTACGACGGGCCATGGCGCAGGAACTCCCACCGGCCTCACGGGGCGATAGAGCCTTCGGAAGGCATCGGAGGGCCAGTAGCTGCTGGGCCACGTGTTGGTGAAGGGCAGCTACAGCCGCAGACCGGCCTCAGGGACGGCGCGCAGCGCAGCGCCGCGGTGCGCGAAGGTGCCGCAACGCGGGGCGCCCGTGAGGACGCCGTCACCAGCCGCCCTCGGGGCCTCGGTGAGGAGCAGGGCGAACGTCGCCTGACGCAACCGCGCCTCGAAGGAACAACGCGGTCCACAGGAACGTCACGCCGAACAGTGCTGACTCGGGCGGTTCCTCACGCATGCGGCGTAGTTCGACCTCGACGAGGTTGGAGAAGATCCAGCGCAGCGATTCGGGTGTGTAGGCAAGGCCGCCCTGCAACTCACGTTCCCGGTAGAAGTCCGTGTCGGTGAGTTCCGACCCCATGCCCGCCTCGCCGGAGGCGAAGCTGGTGAGTGCGAGATGGCCGCCAGGCGCGAGGACGCGGTCGAGGAGAGCCAGGTAGCTGACGCGGCGGTGCGGCGGTAGATGGTGGAAGCATCCTGAGTCCACGACCAGGTCGTACGGGCCGCTCAACTCGGTTGCGGGGAGGGCGAAAGCGTCACCACACAAAAAGCGGATGTCGACTCCAGCCTCGTGAGCCCGGTCCTCGCCCCAGGCAACGGCAACGGGGGAGAGGTCGACGGCGTCCACCTCGAAGCCGTGTGCTGCGAGGTACAGAGCATTGCGGCCCGGCCCGCACCCCAGGTCCAGGGCCCGACCGGGAGCGATCAGCCCATGGTCGAGGTAGGCGGCCAGGTTCTCATCCGGCTTCGCCACGAAGAACGGGACCGGCCTTGACCGGTCGGCATAGAAGCGGTCCCAGAAGTCCTTGCCGTCGCCGGTCGCCAAGCGGCCGGCCTCGGATTCAGATGTGAAGAGCCCGTCCATTAGCGCGAGTACGTCTTCGACGGTGCGTACGGTCCGGTCCATCCGGCCCCCCTTTCGACCGAGATCGATCATAAGAAATGATGGAGATGAAAGGCCAGGTTGGACGGCATATCGCGATGGCTCCGGTGGGCTGCTTCTGCCCCCGGAGCGGGCAGGGGAGGCCCCAAACTCCAGACCCCGACTCCGGGTCCGCCCTAGCACCTCTCTGGGGCCAGGAAAGGTTCACCCTCGGCCGCGCTGGGAGACCATTTCGACAGAACTTCCAACGGCACTACAGGGCGAACGTTGTCGGATGCGGCACTCGTTTGGTCCGATGTATCACGATGTTGTCGACCAGTCGAGAAGTGGCTGGCCAGCCCGAACTCCGAGGCGAATGGATACCTCGGCTACCAGGCTCTGGAGCACTACCGGCCCGCGGTCCTGCACTGGCTCACCGTCGGCTGCGGGCTCGAAGGACGCCCGGACCCCGACCTGTACCTCCAGCCCATGGCCATCGGCTACGTGACTGCCGCGCGCTCACGCGACGCCGCCTGCGGAGCCGTCCGCTCCTTCTACCGATGGGCCGAGACCGCGAGGGCCGAACGGCGGACCGGGCCTCGTGCCGCCCGGCACCGCGCGGTCCATCCAATTCCGACGGGGCGGGAACTTCTATCCGTTCAAGGACGGCAACGCCCGCGCAGCCATACTGGCGCTGGCCTTCATCCTTGCCCGCGAAGGAGTACTCCTCGACCAACTGCAGCCGCTACAAGCCACCCGCTGGGCCGATGAAACTGAGGGAGCAGTGAGATATCCGGCTGATTCGCAGGCAGCCCCAACTCCAGGGCACGAGGGCAAAGTTCCTCTATGGCCGGCCACCGGGCCGTAGCAGCTTCGCGTAGACCCGGACCCGGACGCCGGCCTGGCCCGGTACACGCCGAAGGCGTTCCGGTCCCGACGTCGCGTACAGCCGGCCCAGGGCGTCGACGGCGGCGCGCACGGTGTCCTCGTCCGCGCCGGTCACGTGGTATACGACCAGCCCGGGCTCTCCCCTCCGAGGCCGCTCGCTGCGCGGCCCTCCTCGACATCTGCACCACGATGCCGGCGGGCGTCCTCGAACGGCGCCTCGGCATCAGCCCCGCTGCTGCCGACCGATGGGCAGCCGGGGCCATCAGAAGCTCCTACGCAGCCGAGGTGGCCCTACGATCAGATGGTTGAGATCGATTACGCAGCGCCCGCGTCTGCTCGGCGGACTGTCATCATGCTCGGGTGGCCCACGACATAGTGTTCTTCCTCGCCGTTGATGACGAGACGGCGGCTGCGACGCGCATGCGGGGACCGAGTGAGGCCTTTGAGTCTGTGACCTGCCGCTTTATCGAGCCGGACAGTTCCATCGCCGAGTGGGACATGTACTTCGAGGAGCCTTCGGGCGAGGCCCCGCCGATTGAGCAGCTTCTCGGGTGGGCGTGGCCGGAGTGGGTCACCGCTCCCTTGAACGATGGCGTTGAGGTGTTCGCTCTGCCAAAGCGGCTGACCCGAGCGCTGGCCAATGCGAGCTCTGGCGAACTCGAAGAGCTCGCAGGCCGCTGGGCCACGCGGCTCTCGTCAGAGGACGGGGACGACATGACCGACGATGACCTACTGGCGGTCCTCCAGGGAGTTGCCCGGCTCGCGGTAAGTGCGGTGAACACCGGTGGCGGCCTCTACAGCTGGAGCTTCTGACCATCGCCTTCGCTCTGCCGTCCAAGGGGGTCAGGGAGACTCAGGGCCGGTCACGGGGTCAACCGCGTTCCGGCAGCGGCCCGTACATCTGGTGTCTCCATCGGGTCGTCGCGGAGTACGGCGATGCGGTGCAGGATCTGGGGGTTGTGGGGTGCCGAGGCGATGGCCAGCAGCCGTGCCCGTTCCTCGCAGTCCCAGAGCGACTCGGTGTATGCGTCGTCCAAGCCGGACGGGTCGATCACGGCGAGCGCTTCCAGGTAGTCAGCGCGCTCGTACGAGTGCGGGGTGTGTCGGCAGTAGTGCCAGAGGACGGGCACTGCGTCGGCGGCTTCGGCTCCGAAGCGGGCCAGTCAGAAGGTACGGATCCGAGGCCGCGTAGGCAGCCCCGCACGGAGAGTGGGCATTCATGATCGAACCATCCGAGCATCCGGAGCTCTGGGCGTTCCTGGCATCGCTGCGACCCGGGGAAGTCCTGTCCGGGACCGTGTCGGCGATCGAGCAGTTCGGTGCGTTCGTGCTGCTGGACGACGGTCCGGCACACCCGAGCTTTCCCGGTGTCGGGCTGATCACCCTCCCGGAGCTGTCCTGGCGGCGCTTCGAGGCGACGTCAGACGTGGTGAGGGTCGGGGAGCGGGTTTCATGTGTCTTCCTACAGTTCGACACGTACAACGGGGAGGCGCGGCTCTCCCTGCGAGAGCTGCAGCCCGACCCCTTTCAAGCGTTCGCCGACGGTGTTGAGGTCGGTGATCGGCTCACCGGCCAGATCACCAAAATGGTTCCCTTCGGGGTGTTCGTCGAGGTCGCGGACGGAATCGAAGGACTGGTGCACCTGAGGGAGTTGGCCGGGGCGTCGGTGAAGACCCCTCAGGACGTTGTGGCCGTCGGCGATACGATCAGCGTCGTAGTGACAGGCCTTGATCGTGAACGGCGCACGGTGTCTCTCTCACAGCGTCAGATCTCGCATGACTGAGCCGTTTCATCTTGGCCGCTGATCGGGTGATGGGGCCTTGGCGGTGAAACGGGCAGAGCCCCGCAGCTGTTGAGCAAGTTGTCTAGGCTCAACTCGTCAGCTGTGGGGCTCTGTTGGTTCCCTATCGTGCCGTACTGGATGTTCCGCATGCACTCGTTGAGTGGGTGACGATGCTGATCGTCACCCGCGAGGGTGACAGGCGGTGCAAGCTGCCGCCCTCGGGCCGGGCCCTGGTCGCACTGGTGTATCCACGCAAGAACGACACCCTCGCTCAGATCGCCGCCGGGTTCGGTATCAGCGTGGGGGCCGCCCACGCCTACGTCCGTGCCGTGACCGACCACCTGGCACGACAGGCTCCGGGACTGACAGCGGCCTTGAGAGCCGCCGATGCCCGCTACGTCATGCTGGACGGGACACTCGCCGAGTGCGACCGGGTCGGCGACAGCCGAGCCGACTACTCGGGCAAGCATCGCAGGCACGGGGTCAACCTGCAGGTCATCACCGCCCCGGACGGAACGCTGGTGTGGATCTCGCACGCGCTGCCCGGCCGCACGCACGACCTGACCGCGGCCCGCCGACACCGGATCATCGCCACCTGCATCCGGCTCGGCATCCCCATCCTGGCCGACAAGGCCTACCAGGGTGCCGGCGACATCACTGCGGTGCCCCGCCGGCGACGACCCGGCAAGGACCTCACGGTCAAACAGAAGTGCGTCAACCGGGCCCACTCCCGCCTGCGATGGCCGGTGGAGAGGGCGTCGCACGACTCAAGACCTGGCGCATCCTCCGGAAAGCCCGCTGCAGTCCGTACAGACTCACGTCAATCGCGAAGGCCATCCGCACCCTGGAGACTCACCGCTGAAATAGCTCAGTGGTTGGTCATGACCTTACCCTGCTGAACGTAGGTGTCGAAGAGACTGCTCAAAGCAGAAGTGGACGGGTCGACGACAACCGGGTATTTCGTGTTGGGGTCCACATACCCCTTCCTCTGCAAGACCTTCATCGTGACCCGCATCTTGCGAGTATGCTCCCCGGAGACGGGATCAACAGTGGAGTCCCACATTACGGGTGCTGGCATGACAGCCGTCTTGCGACTCTTCCGGTCGGTAAACAGCACGCTCCCGTCCGCCTGGTGGTCCACCTTCATGCCCTTGGCCCTCAGCGAGAGCGTGTATGAATACCCCTCTCCTGCGGGCCGTTGCTTGAGCTCTACGAACTGTTCGAATCCGGTACGCGTCGCCTCGACAACCAGATCACCGCCGCTGACAGCGTTCACGTACTCAGCGCGCGTGCCGTTCAACCTGGGGGCTGGGAGAGTGCCATTCCACTGAAGCGGGATCTGCCTGTCGCCCTCACCTAGGGTGACGAGGTCCGTGCTGGCCTCCGAAGCCGTCGGCGTGGATGCCGTCTTGCCCGCCCGAGTGGCTCCGTTGCCCAGCTTCAGTCCCTGGGGATGAGCCTTCGAGGCAACGGAACCGTCCGCGCTTCGAGACAAGTTCACATCGACGTCGCGCCAGAGACGCAACTTCTGATCGTAGAAACGGATTGGGCCGGCCGACACATCGGTGGTCAAGGTACCGTCCGGGTTCGCCCACGTAGTGACGGTCTCCGAGCGCTCGGAAACTGCTTCGACTCGGTGGCCTGCCCTGCGCGCTGCCGCACGTGCGCGAGGAACATCCACCTCTTGGGTCACCGCGGCGCTGGTCTCCGCACCCGTCTGGGTCTGGGTCACGGCGGTCGCAGCCCCAGCCTCGGTTGTGACGTGCAGTAGCGTGACAGACACTGCGAGAGTGGCTGCGCCCGCTATGCAACGTGTGGCCCCCCCGGACCTCCACCATCCGCGTCGATTCGCGGACGTACGAGTTGTCATATTTCCTCGGTCTCTTGCGATGAGCACTATTGCCCACAGGGGGCAACGTAATCTTTTAGGCGAAAAAATCAAGCTGATATTCTGGAGATGAAATGCCAGAAATGGTTTCATTCGGAATATGGCTATCCAAACGAGCTCACTGATCGTTGCAGGAAGCAGATGAGTTGCAGGCTAACCTCGATGTTTCGTGATGGGTCGTTGGATCGCTGGCGGCCCGTTTCTGCTGGCCGTCATGACCGGACCGCTGTAACACGTGGGGGTGGCACGGCCGCACCATCAGCTCCCGCGCCAGCAGCGACCACTGAGCTCTTTCAGCGGTGAGTCTCCAGGGTGAGGATGGCCTTCGCGATTGACGTGAGTCTGTTCTGGCTGTGACGGTGACAACCGGCTCCACCGGTAGCTCAGTTCTGACTCCGCTCAGGGGCCTCAGGGTCGAGATCTGAAAGTGAGAAGTGACTCCACTTTGAATGCGTGAGGACCGATAATTCGGCTGTTCTGGGCAGTGGGCGACCTTGATGGCGCTTCCTGAAAATGTCCACCGGTTGCTCGGGATGCCTCGGACCTGCTCTGCTTGATTCCCCAGTTACCGCCGACCAGTGGATGCGAGCACGACACTCGGGGGCCACCTGGATACCGGCCGACCGTTGGGGCGGGGCGGGGCGGGGTGTTCCGGCGGTGTCGATCAGTGGCTCCGGCCTTCCTGCGGCCAAGACGTCCGTACTTGGTAGGAGTGCGCGGCGATGAGGAGTCCGATTCCCAGGATCAGGAATTGCGGGATCCCGAAGACGATGATCCATTGGCTGAAGATGCCGTCGCCGTTGAACTGGATGACAAACTGCAAGCCGGCCCAGGCGGTGTAGAGGAGGAGGAAAGCCGACACCGTGAAGGCCGTTGCGGACAGCGTGCGCGGGGGGACCCTGCGCCCGGCCAGGAACGGCACCCAGCCCGGGAACACCAGCCCCCACGGCCGGACCAGGCTCAGTGCCAGGACGCCCGCCATCAGGGCCATGCCGCTGAGTACGAACAGGTAGGGCCCGCCACCGATCTCGTACCACTCCCGGAATTTCTCCTCGTCGGCCCAAAGAGGCACACCCAGCGCCCATACGGCATGCAGTGGGATGAACCCGACTGTCGCGGAGAACGCGGACGCGTAGGCGGCTCTGACGGCTCGTCGTGGCGGCGGTGGGATGTCAGCGGCTGCGGCTCCGGAGCGATGGGCAGTGATTCCGGACATCACGTGTGCCTCCTGGCGTGGGCATGGAAAGCATGTATGCAGCACACAGTGTCACCACCTATGCGCCATCGCATCGCACTGTGGTCTGACGATCACTCATACCCGGGAGCGACTCCAGCACTGGTCTCCTCCCCCCACCAGGGGAGCAGACCGTCAACCTCTCGGCCACTTCGCCGCCACGCTGGCGCCTGTCAGTCAGGGGAAGGTAGTTCAAGACCTAACCAAGTGGAGAGAAGAGCGCCCCCGATCATTTTCAGGAAGCGTCATCAACCTCTCGGACCGAAGGACCAGGCTGGTCTGAGCTGTGGTGGTCGGGGTCGGAATGCCGACCGAGCTCGCAGCGACAAGTCGCCCGTGGGCGGTGGCAGTGTGCGTCTTGGGGTCTGGCATGATCGCGCCCTATGGGCAACCGGGTGTTCGATGCAGTGCTGTGCGATCTCGACGGCGTGATCCGCTTCTACGACCTGACCGAAGTCACGCGTCTGGAGCGGGCCGCCGGGCTCGCCGAGGGCATCACCGCTGAGATCGCTTACGCCCCCGAGCGGGATCTGCCACTGCTGCTCGGACAGATCAGCCGAGCCCAGTGGGCCACCTCCATCGCCGATGCACTTGCCGACCGGATCCCCGCCCCTCAGGCCGACGAACTGGCCGCCGTCTTCGCCCACGCCCCGTTCCGCGCGGATCAGGATGCGGTGGAGCTACTCAGGGAAGTCCGCGGCAGGATGCCCGTCGTACTGGTCACCAATGCAACCGCTTGGCTGGACGAGGACTTGGCCCTGCTCGGACTCACCGACCTGGCCGACCATGTCGTCAACAGCTCCCGCGTCGGCATCGCCAAACCCGACCTGGAGATCTACCGGATCGCTGCGGAGCGAGCGGGCGTCCCGGCCGAGCGCTGCCTTTTCGTGGACGACACCCAGGCCAACATCGATGCGGCTCGCGCGGCAGGTATGACTGCCGTGCTCTACCGCGACCTTCAGATCTTTGCCAAGGGCTGGCACCGGCGCTTGAACAGGTCCGGGAGGCGCTGGCCGGCTAGCCATGTGACCGGGACAGACGTCAGCTCGTGACCGCCGCGGCCGCTTTGGCGCGGGCCTTGGTGATGGCCAGGTGGTAGGAGTCGGTGCCGGTCTCGATGATGTTGCCGCCGAAGGTGAGGCGGTCCACGATCGCCGCACAAAGACGCGGGTCGGGGAAGGTTTTCGTCCAGCCTCCAAACGATTCGTTGGAGGCTATCGCCACAGAGCTCTTCTCCTCACGCTCGGTCAAAACCTGGAAGAGGAGTTCGGCACCACGCCGGTCCAGTTCCATATAGCCCAGCTCGTCGATACAGAGCAGGTCGACGCGTCCGTAGCGGGCGATGGTCTTGGCGAGGAGTTTCTCGTCGGCGGCTTCGACGAGTTCGTTGACGAGTTTGGTCGCGAGGACGTATTTCACCCGGTAGCCGTGCATCGCGGCCTCAGTTCCGAGCGCGATCAGCAGGTGTGATTTCCCGGTCCCCGAGTCGCCGATCAGGCATAGCGGCATGCTCTTCTTGACCCAGTCGCAGGAGGCCAGGGTGTGGATCGCAGCGGGGTCGATGGCCGGGTTGGCATCGAAATCGAAGGCCCGGAGCGACTTGTCCCGTGGGAAGCCGGCGGCCTTGATGCGCCGCTCCGAGCGGCGCCGGGCTCGGTCGTCGCATTCCGACATCAGCAGCTCGGCCAGAAACCCGCGGTAGGTCATCTGGTCCTGGGCGGCCGCTGCGGCCAGTTCCGGGTACTGGGCTCGGATCGTCGGCAGCCGCAGCATCCGGCATGCCTGATCCACGGCCGCGTCCGCGGCTTCCTCGGTCAGTCCCCGGTTGCGCTTTGCGCTCATGATTCCCCCTGGTGGGCGGATGGTCCGGCGTGCCGGCGGCGCAGCCGCAGCAGTTCGTCGTAGGCGGCAACCGACGGCAGCGGCCTGGGGTCGGGTGGCAGCGCGGCCAGCCGGCGCGCGGTCAGCGAGGTCACCGTCGCCCCGCCCTCCACCAGACGCGTAGTCCGCTCCTGGGGCGGAGTAGGCGCGGCAGTGTCGGTGTCGGCGGCTTTGCGGGCCTCCAGTGCGACGGCGTCCGCGGTCAGTGCGCCGGCCTTGAGTGCGGCCGCGATCCCGGCGACCACGTCCTCGTGGGCCATGTGCCGGTGCAGCAGCAGGACAGAGATCAGAGCGCGGGTGCCCTCGGGGTCGCCGTGGGCCTTGCAGGCGGCCTGCCACCACGCGTCGTGGACGGGGGTGAACTTGCCCGCCGAGCGGGCCTGGTCAAGCGCGGTGGCGCCGGGCAAGGCGCCGGGCTTGCGGACCAGGGCCTCCAGGTAGTGGTCCAGGTCGAGGCGTGATCCGCCCTTGGCGATCAGCCGCTCATGCCGGGCCACCACCTTGGAGCCGTCGTAGGCCGCCAGCTCCGAGGCATGCAGCACGATCCGTACCATCTGGCCGATCAGCCGCACTGGCACCGAATAATGGGCTCGCAGGGTGCGTACCATCACCGGTGACACCGTCAGGCCGGCAAGGACCCCGACCGCCGCGACGGCCAGGGCCGTGCCCGTGCTGTCGATGTTCAGCGGACCGATCGCGGCCCGCCCCCAGGGGCAGCTGCGCGTAGTAGAAGGGCAGCAGGGCCAGCATCGTCGGGCCGGCCCAGGCCAGGGCGACCGCGACCACGTTCAGGGCAGATACCGGGATCAGCAGCGCAAAGTAGCAGACCTGCCGCCACGTCGGGCGGCTGGTCAGCACGGTGAGCGTGGACCGCAGCAGGTTCACGAACGTTTCGGAGCCGGTTGTGCGGGAATCTCCAGCCCGCACAGGGTGGCGTACCGGTCGCGCTCGGCATCGGCGAGCCGGTGCAGCAGCCAGGCCGCCGCGATCACCAGTGGTGCGCCGATGAGGGCGACCGGCAGGAGGCAGATGCCGGTCACCAGCAGCATCAGCACGGCGAAGCCGGCGAGCGCGGATACGCCGTCGGCCGCCAGGTGCGCGGACGCGAACCACAGCTGGGGCGATTTCAGGGCGCGCACGGGATTGCGCGGCAGGACCTGGCCCGCGGTCCCCGTCTGCGAATTCGGCTTCCCGGTCACCTGATCCGGCCCGCGCCACCTGTCGGCGCCGGCATCCCGGCTCCTGTACTCGTCCATCGTGGTCCCATGCTTCTCGATTCATCCGCTGACTCCGAAAACACTAGTAGGACTCCGTTAGGTCCTCTGGTTGGGGCTGTTCGTGGGTGGGCATGTCGGATGCGTGGATACGCGCGAAGTGGACGGTGTGCGGGCTGAGTTGGCGTCGTATGTGGCTGACGTGTTCGCC
>NZ_JBEZKS010000060.1:0-52326 GCF_040651775.1 Streptomyces sp. NPDC048383 | reverse complement strand
CCCGTCTCGGCGATCCTCGAAGCCGCCGAGGAACACCGCGCGGACGTCATCGGCATGTCGGGACTCCTGGTCAAGTCCACCGTGATCATGAAGGAGAACCTCCAGGAGCTCAACCAGCGCAAGCTGGCAGCCGACTACCCCGTCATCCTCGGCGGCGCCGCCCTCACCCGCGCCTACGTGGAGCAGGACCTCCACGAGATCTACGAGGGTGAAGTCCGCTACGCCCGCGACGCCTTCGAGGGCCTGCGCCTGATGGACGCCCTGATCGCCGTCAAGCGCGGCGTCCCCGGCGCCACCCTGCCCGAACTCAAGCAGCGCCGCGTCGCCAAGCGGGACACCGCCGCCCTCCAGGTGGACGAGCCGGAGGAGCCGGGCGGCCGGTCCGACGTCTCCGTCGACAACCCCGTCCCCACCCCGCCGTTCTGGGGCACCCGCGTGGTCAAGGGCATCCCGCTCAAGGACTACTCGTCCTGGCTCGACGAGGGCGCCCTCTTCAAGGGCCAGTGGGGCCTCAAGCAGGCCCGCGCCGGCGGCGCGACGTACGAGGAACTCGTCGAGGACGAGGGCAGGCCCCGCCTGCGCGGCCTCCTGGAGAAGCTGCACACCGAGAACCTCCTCGAAGCCGCCGTCGTCTACGGCTACTTCCCCTGCGTCTCCAAGGGCGAGGACCTGATCATCCTCGACGAGCAGGGCAACGAGCGGACCCGCTTCACCTTCCCGCGCCAACGCCGCGGCCGCCGCCTGTGCCTGGCGGACTTCTTCCGCCCCGAGGAGTCGGGCGAGACCGACGTCGTCGGCCTCCAGGTCGTCACCGTCGGCTCGAAGATCGGCGAAGCCACGGCCAAGCTGTTCCAGGCCAACGCCTACCGCGAGTACATGGAGCTGCACGGCCTCTCCGTCCAGCTCGCCGAGGCCATGGCCGAGTACTGGCACGCCCGCGTCCGCGCCGAACTCGGATTCGGCGGCGAGGACCCGGCCCAGGTCCAGGACATGTTCGACCTCAAGTACCGCGGCGCCCGCTTCTCCCTCGGCTACGGCGCCTGCCCCGACCTGGAGGACCGCGCCAAGATCGCCGACCTCCTCCAGCCCGAACGGATCGGCGTGCACCTCTCGGAGGAGTTCCAGCTCCACCCCGAGCAGTCCACCGACGCCATCGTCATCCACCACCCCGAAGCGAAGTATTTCAACGCGCGCTGAGAGGCATCGGCGTACACTGGACGGTCCCATACAGGCCGGTCACCTGATCCCGGGGCACGTCCCCGCGGGCCGAGGTGACCGGCCTCATCGTCCCCTGAAAGAGGTGTGCGCATTGACCAGCACCGTTCCCGCCCCCGTCACCCGCACGGCCGACGGGCACGCCCTCCAGGCGGTGCTGCTGGACATGGACGGCACCCTCATCGACACCGAGGGGTTCTGGTGGGAGATCGAGGCCGAGATCTTCGGTGAACTCGGACACCGCCTCGACGAGGCCTGGCGCGACGTCGTCGTCGGCGGCCCCATGAGCCGCAGCGCCGCGTTCCTCATCGAGTCCACCGGCGCCAGCATCGACCTCGCCGAACTCAGCGTGCTCCTCAACGAGCGCTTCGAGGCGCGGATCGCCGGACAGGTCCCGCTGATGCCCGGAGCGGAGCGGCTGCTGGCCGAACTCGCCCGGAACAACATCCCCACCGCCCTCGTCTCCGCCTCGCACCGCCGCGTCATCGACCACGTCCTGCTCACCCTGGGCCGCGACCGGTTCACCATGACCGTCGCCGGGGACGAGGTGCCCCGCACCAAGCCGCACCCCGACCCGTACCTGCTCGCCGCGAGCGCCCTCGGCGCGCACCCCTCGCGGTGCGCCGTCATCGAGGACACCGCCACCGGCGTCGCCGCCGCCGAGGCCGCAGGCTGCCGGGTCGTGGCCATCCCGTCCGTCGGCCGGATCGAGCCGGCGCCCGGCCGGACGATCGTCCGCTCGCTGGAGGACGTCGACCTGACGTTCCTGCGCTCCCTCATCACTCCGATGAACTGAGCACGTACGCTCCGTACCGAACGGAATGAGGCAGGTCGGAGGTCCTGGCGGAGGATCTTCCGTCCCCGGCCCCGGAGGCCGAAATTCCATCCCTCAAGGAAGCGTTGTACAGGGTGACCTTGGTCACCCGACAGCTGCCCGCCAGGCTCCCCGGCAGGCCCTGCGGCCTCCCCATGTGTCCGGATTGATCAGCTCCTGCCCCATCTGCGAACTCGCCCGCATGAGCTGTCAGTCCGCACCCATCACCGTGCGATTACGCCCCAACTCCTGCCAGTTCCAGCCATCCCGTCCCAGGCCACTAATGTCGACGCGGGCACTACGCCGCACCTCTGCCGTACCGAACACACACCCCTGTGACCGGTTCGCGCGTGGACCGATCGTCAAACACCGGCCCGATCGTTCCGCCCTGAACGGGCGACCGCCGCGCAGTGCCCTCTACGCCGCTTTGAGCAAGTGCCGGGTGAGGGAGTACTTCCAGAATGAACCGCAAGACCCTGGTGCTGACGGCCGCGGCCGGACTGCTCACCCCCACGCTCGCCGCCTGCGGCACAGCGACCGGAGGAGCGGGATCCGGAGCGATCGTCGTCGGCACCACCGACCGGTTCGAGGCTGCCGACTACGCCCCCGCCCCCTTTGACCCCGCCTACGCCTACGACGCCGGCGCCTGGAACATCCTGCGCCAGACCGTCCAGACGCTGATGCACACCCCCCGCGGCGGCGGCGAGCCCGTCCCCGAAGCAGCCTCCGACTGCCGCTTCACCGACACCGGCAACGAGAGCTACCGCTGCGTCCTGCGCCCCGGCCTGAAGTTCGCGAGCGGCGACCCCCTCACCGCCAAGGACGTCAAGTACTCCATCGACCGCGTCCTCGCGATCAAGGACGAGAACGGCCCCTCCTCGCTGCTCTCCACCCTCGACAACATCGAGACCAAGGGCACCGACACCGTCGTCTTCCACCTGAAGACCCCGGACGCGACGTTCCCGTACAAGCTCTCCACCCCCGCCGCGGGCATCGTCAACGCGAAGCAGTACGAGGCCAAGAAGCTCCGCCCCGGCTTCGCCGTCGACGGCTCCGGCCCCTACACGATGAAGGCCGAGGTCAAGGACAACCACCTCGTCCGCGCCGTCTTCACCAAGAACCCGAACTACAAGGGCGACATCAAGCTCCAGAACGACAAGGTCGAACTGCGCACCTTCGCCGACTCCGCCGCCATGGGCAAGTCCCTCACCGGCGGATCCATCGACGTCGTCTCCCGCACCCTGTCGCCCGCCCAGATCGCCGAGCTGTCGGCCAAGCCCCCCAAGGGCGTCAAGCTGGTCCCGATGCCCGGCCTGGAGATCCGCTACCTCGGCTTCAACACCGACGCCCCGGTCGTCAAGGACAAGGCCGTGCGCCAGGCGCTCGCCGCCGCCGTCGACCGCAACAACGTCATCTCCAAGGTCTACGGGAAGTCCGCCCAGCCCCTGTACTCGCTGGTCCCCACCACCGTCAACGGGCACGTCAACTCGTTCTTCAACAAGTACGGCGAGGCCAACACCCCCAAGGCCGCCGCCCTCCTGAAGGACGCCGGGATCAAGACCCCGGTCAAGCTGACGCTGAACTACACCACCGACCACTACGGCGACGGCACCACCGCCGAGTTCGAGGCCCTCAAGACCCAGCTCAACTCCACCGGGCTGTTCGACATCACCGTCCAGGGCGCCGAATGGACCGACTTCCGGCCCGCCCAGAAGAAGGGCGACTACCCCGCCTACGGGCTCGGCTGGTTCCCCGACTACCCGGACGCCGACAACTTCCTCGCCCCGTTCCTGGAGCAGGACAACTTCCTGGGCACGCCGTACGCGAACACCGCGGTGCGCACCAGGCTCATCCCCGACGCCCGGCGCGCGAGCGACCGTGACGTCGCCGTCCCCGCGATCACGGAGATGCAGGACATCGTGGCCGAGGACGTACCCGTCCTGCCCCTGTGGCAGGGCAAGCAGTACGTCGCCGCCCGCGACGGGATCACCGGAGCGGAGTGGTCCGTCAACGCCATCTCCGACCTCCAGCTGTGGGAACTCGGCCGAGGAATCAGCGGCTGAGACCGGCACCAACCGGCAGCGGGAGTCGCAGGCCGGCACAACGTTCAGACCAGACTGTGAAGGACTTTCGCGTGAACCGACGTAACCAGTGGTTGGCGGCCCCGCTCGGCGCAGCCACCGCCGCCGCGCTGCTCAGCGGTTGCGGTTCGACCGACGGCTCCAATGCCGGCAGCGGCAAGGGCGTCGTCATGGGCATATCCGACAAGGTGAAGTCCACCGACCCCGCCGCCGGCTACGACCCGGGCTCCTGGCTGCTCTTCAACAACGTCTTCCAGTCGCTGCTGAGCTTCCCCAAGGGCGGCACCACGCCCGAGCCCGACGCCGCCCAGGCCTGCAACTTCGAGGGCGGCGACAGCAAGGTGTTCAAGTGCACCCTGCGCAGCGGTCTGAAGTTCAGCAACGGCAACAGCCTCACCTCGAAGGACGTCAAGTTCTCCTTCGAGCGCACCCTGAAGATCAACGACGCCAACGGCCCCGCCGTGATGCTCGCGTCGATCGGCTCCATCGAGGCCCCCGACGAGAAGACCATCGTCTTCCGCCTGAAGAACTCCGACGCGACCTTCCCCAGCAAGATCGCCTCCGGCGCGGGCGCCATCGTCGACAGCCGCGAGTACCCGGCCGACAAGCTCCGCGGCGACAACAAGGCCATCGGCTCCGGCGTCTACAAGCTCGACTCCTTCAGCGAGAAGAGCGCGAGCTTCTCCGTCAACGAGTCCTACAGCGGCAAGGCCAAGGCCAAGAACACCGGCGTCACGCTGAAGTTCTTCAACGGCGACCAGGCCGCCCTCAAGACCGTCCTGGAAAGCGGCGACGTCGACTTCGCCTTCCGCGGCCTCGCCGCCAAGGACATCGCCGGCCTCGCCGCCACCAAGACCGGCGACCAGAAGGTCGACGTCGTCCAGGGCACCGGCGCCGAAGTCGAGCACATGGTCTTCAACGTCAACGACCCCGTCGTCGGCAAGCTGCCCGTGCGCAAGGCCATCGCCTACCTCATCGACCGCGAAGCGCTCGTCAAGGACGTCTACGCGGGCACCGCCGTCCCGCTCTACTCGATCGTCCCCGCCGGCATCGCCGGACACACCACCCCCTTCTTCGACCGCTACGGCGGCACCCCCCAGCCCGAGAAGGCCAAGGCCGTCCTGAAGGCCGCGAACATCACCGGCAAGGTCAAGGTCACCCTCTACTCGACCCCCTCGCGCTACGGCCCCTCCACCGACCAGCAGTTCCAGGTCATCGCCAAGCAGCTCAACGACAGCGGCCTCTTCGACGCCGAGATGAAGTCCGTCGAGTACGAGCAGTACGAGAAGGACATCCAGGACGGCAAGTACGGCATCTACGTGAAGGGCTGGGTGCCCGACTACCCGGACGCCGACAACTTCACCCAGCCGTTCTTCGGCCCGGACAACGTCCTGCACAACAACTACGACAACAAGGAGATCAGCGGGACCATCATCCCGTCGACCTCCGCGAAGGCCGACCGCACCGCGGCCAACATGGACTACAACCGGCTCCAGGACATCGTCGCCGACGAGGTCCCGATCCTCCCGCTCTGGCAGGGCAAGCAGTACGCCGTCACCCGCCAGAACGTCACCGGCCTCCAGTGGTCCCTCGACGCCTCCACCGTCTTCCGCTTCTGGGAGATCAGCAAGGGCTGAGCCCCGCACACGACGACGGGCCGGCAGCCGCGCGGAGCGGCTGCCGGCCCGTCGTCGCGTCCGACGCCGCGGCGGGCGGCTACGGAGTCGCGCCCGGCCGCACCAGACCCGACTCGTACGCGTACACCGCCGCCTGCACCCGGTCGCGCAGCGCCAGCTTCGTGAGCACGTGACCCACGTGCGTCTTCACCGTCGTCTCGCTCACGAACAGGTCCGCCGCGATCTCCGCGTTCGACAGCCCGCGGGCCACCAACTTCAGCACCTCCACCTCGCGCTCCGTCAGCGTCCCCAGCGTGTCCGGCACGCTGTCCTCACCCGACGGCAGGTGCCCCGCGTACTTGTCCAACAACCGCCGCGTGATGCTCGGCGCCAGCATCGCCTCACCCGCCGCGACCACCCGGATCGCCTGCACCAGCTCCGTCGCCGGCGCGTCCTTCAACAGGAACCCGCTCGCCCCCGCCCGCAACGCCTCCACGACGTACTCGTCCAGATCGAACGTGGTCAGCACCAACACCTTCGCCGGCCCGTTCCGCTCCGGACCCGTGATCTGCCGCGTCGCCTCCACCCCGTCCATCCGCGGCATCCGGATGTCCATCAGCACCACGTCGGGCTGCAACGCCCGCACCTGGTCCAACGCCTGCAGACCGTCCCCGGCCTCGCCCACCACCACCAGTTCCCGCTCCGCCTCCAGGATCATCCGGAACCCGGTGCGCAACAGTGGCTGGTCGTCGACCAGCAGGACGCGGATGGCCACGGAGGTACCTCGAATTCGTCGGGCGGCTACGGCGGACGACGCCCATTCTGCCCTGACGGCAAGATCAGGATTCCGCCGGGCGATCCACCACGACCTCCACCGGCGGCCCCGCCGGCCTCGGCACCACCGTCAACGGATACACCGGGGGAGTGCCCCCGAACTCCGGACACACCGACCGATGATCACACCAGCCGCACAGCTTCGTCGGCCGCGGCCGCCACTCACCCGTCTCCGTGGCCTCCCGGATCGCCTCCCACAACGCGTGCAGCTTCCGCTCCACCCGCTCCAGATCCGCGACCACCGGATCGTAGGTCAGCACGTCCCCGCTGCCCAGATACACCAGCTGCAGCCGCCGCGGCACCACCTGCTTCAGCCGCCACACCACCAGCGCGTAGAACTTCATCTGGAACAACGCGCCCTCGGCGTACTCCGGCCGCGGCGCCTTCCCCGTCTTGTAGTCGACGATCCGCACCTCGCCCGACGGCGCCACGTCCACCCGGTCGATGATCCCCCGCAACCGAAGCCCCGACTCCAGCTCCGTCTCCACGAAGAACTCCCGCTCCACCGGCTCCAGCCGCGTCGGGTCCTCCAACGTGAACCAGCGCTCCACCAGCGCCTCGGCCTCCGTCAGCCAGCGCGCCAGTCCCGCCCCCTCGTCCCCCTCCGGGAACAGCTCCGCCAGCTCCGGCTTCGACTCCAGCAACCGGTCCCACTGTCCCGGAATCAACGCCTTCGCCCGCGGCGCCGTCCGCTCCTGCGCCGGATGATCGAACAACCGTTCCAGCACCGCGTGCACCAACGTCCCCCGCGTCGCCGCCGCACTCGGCTTCTCCGGCAACTTGTCGATCACCCGGAACCGGTACAACAACGGACACTGCATGAAATCGCCGGCCCGCGAGGGCGACAGGGAACTGGGCGGCACGGCGACCGGCGCCACGCCGACCTCGGAAGCACCTGGCACGGCACCGGGACTCGTCGTCATGCGTCAAACCCTACGGTCCACGGCCGACAGCACGCGCATACCATCGACGCCGAGCCTCCTCGCACTGCATGATCGGAGCATCACACCCCGCTACACCAGCACCTGAACCACACTGGAACCCCAAGCACCGAACGAAGGAAAGCCGTGGCAGACACCGACGAAACCGGCGAGCGCGCAGCCAAGCGCTCCGACCCGGGCGGCGGCATCCTCATGGGCCGCCCCTTCGGAGTGCCCGTCTACGTCTCCCCCAGCTGGTTCCTCGTCGCCGCCCTCATCACCTGGGTCTTCGGCGACCAGCTCGACCAGATCCTCCCCGACCTCGGACCCGTCCGCTACCTCGTCTCCCTCTTCTTCGCCGTCGCCTTCTACGCCTCCGTCCTCGTCCACGAACTCGCCCACACCCTCGCCGCACTCCGCTACAAACTCCCCGTGCGCCGCATCCAGCTCCAGTTCTTCGGCGGCGTCTCCGAGATCGAGAAGGAATCCGAAACACCCGGCCGCGAATTCGTCCTCGCCTTCGTCGGCCCCCTCCTCTCCCTCGCCCTCGCCGGCATCTTCTACCTCGGCATGAAGGCCGTGGACCCCGCCACCGTCCCCGGCGTCCTCCTCGCCGGCCTCATGATCTCCAACCTCCTCGTCGCCGCCTTCAACCTCCTCCCCGGCCTCCCCCTCGACGGCGGCCGCATGCTCCGCGCCGTCATCTGGGGCATCACCGGCAAACCCATGGCCGGCACCATCGCCGCCGCCTGGGTCGGACGCGGCCTCGCCGTCGCCGTCCTCCTCGGCCTCCCCCTCCTCACCCACACCGGCATCCTCGGCAACCGCACCGACGAGATCGGCGGCATGAACACCGTCATGGACGCGCTCCTCGCCGCGATCCTGGCCGCCATCATCTGGACCGGCGCCGGCAACAGCCTCCGCATGGCCCGCCTGCGCGAACACCTCCCCGAACTCCGCGCCCGCGCCCTCACCCGCCGCGCCATCCCCGTCGAGAACGCCACCCCCCTCTCCGAAGCCCTCCGCCGCGCCAACGCGGCCGGAGCCCGCGCCCTCGTGGTCGTCGACGGCCTCGGAGACCCCACCGCCATCGTCCGCGAAACCGCCATCGCCTCCGTACCCGAACACCGCCGCCCCTGGGTCGCCGTCAGCACCCTCGCCCAGGACCTCACCGACGGCATGAAGGTTTCCGCGGAACTCACCGGCGAAGAACTCCTCGACCACCTCCGCGCCAACCCCGCCACCGAATACCTCGTCCTCGAAACCGGCGGCACCATCTACGGCGTCCTGTCCGCCCTCGACGTCGAGAAGGCCTTCGTCAAGGCCATGGCGCGGCCCCAGTCCTGAAGCCAATACACTGGTCACATGTCCGAACCGACCGGTGCCGCCCGCCGACGCGGGCCCTTCGAGGTCGGGGACCAGGTTCAGCTCACCGACCCCAAGGGCCGCCACTACACGTTCACGCTCGAAGCCGGGAAGAATTTCCACACCCACAAGGGTTCCTTCCCGCACGACGAGCTGATCGGCGCCCCCGAGGGCAGCGTTGTCCGTACCACGGGCAACGTCGCATACCTCGCGCTGCGTCCCCTGCTCCCCGACTATGTCCTGTCCATGCCCCGCGGCGCCGCCGTGGTCTACCCCAAGGACGCGGGCCAGATCCTGGCCTTCGCCGACATCTTCCCCGGCGCCCGCGTCGTGGAAGCAGGAGTGGGCTCCGGCTCCCTGAGCAGCTTCCTGCTGCGCGCCATCGGCGACCAGGGCATGCTCCACAGCTACGAGCGCCGCGCGGACTTCGCCGAGATCGCCACCGCCAACGTCGAGCGCTACTTCGGCGGCCCCCACCCCGCGTGGCAGCTGACCGTCGGCGACCTCCAGGACAACCTGTCCGACACCGACGTCGACCGCGTCATCCTCGACATGCTCGCCCCCTGGGAATGCCTGGAGGCCGTCTCCAAGGCCCTCGTCCCCGGCGGCATCCTGTGCTGCTACGTGGCCACCACCACCCAGCTCTCGCGCACCGTCGAATCCATCCGCGAGTTCGGCTGCTATGCCGAACCGCAGCCCTGGGAATCGATGATCCGCAACTGGCACGTCGAAGGCCTCGCGGTCCGCCCCGACCACCGGATGATCGGCCACACCGGCTTCCTCGTCACCGCCCGCCGCCTCGCCGACGGCGTCGAACCCCCGATGCGCCGCCGCCGCCCCTCCAAGGGCGCCTACGGCGACGACTACGACGGCCCCGGCAGCGACCGCTCCGCATAACGGTCACCCCCGGCCCGGCCCACCCCACGGGCCCGCCCAACACGAAGGCGCTGCGGCGCAGTTCCCCCGAGCAAACGGGAACTGCGCCGCAGCGCCTTTTCGTTACCCACGAAGACCCACCCCGCGCCCCGGCCCGAACCCGTCCGCAGGCTCGAACCCGTCCGGACCCGACCGTTTCACCCCCGTGTGACATGTGGCACGATGCTGGCTCCCCGTCACCCCTCGCACAGGAGACACCCCGCGTGCCGCACAGCCCCACCACGCCGGCGCTCACCCCACGAACCCCGGCGCACCACCGCGCCCGACCCGCCCACTGGGCCGCCACCGCCACCGTCATCGCCGCCGTCATAGCCGGCGCGGGCCTCCTCCAACCCGAACCCGCCGGCGGAGCCACCCCAGCACCCGGAACCCGCAACGGCCCACAAGCCGCCGCGGCCCCCGACCCCCGCGCCACCGCCCCCGACGCGCAGGCCGTCACCTACCCCCTCGACTGCAAAGGCGTACCCCGGACCGTCACCGACACCGCCCACGGCGACCTCGACGGCGACGGCCGCCCCGAAACCGTGGCCGCCGTCCGCTGCCAAGCCGGCTCCGGCACCCCGCCCCACGCCCTCTACGTCCTGATCCAGGACCCCGCACCCGGCTCCGCGCCCCGCGTCGTCGCCACCCTGCTCGACACCGACCGCCGACGCACCGCCATCGACCTCACCGTCCGCGACGGCGCCGTCACGGCCCGTCTCCTCGGCTACTCCTCACCGGACGTCCCACGCTCCAGCCCCGACCTCAACCAGCTCGCCAAGTGGCGCTGGACCACCGGGAAATTCCGCCAGGAGCTGACGGACTCGTCCGCCGGAAGTGTTTGAACCGTCACTCCGCGTCCGGACCGAAGACCTCGACCCTGTCCGAAACGCGCCTCACGTGGATGCAGTCACCCGGACATTCCTTCGCCGAATCGACCACGTCCTGGAGCAACGTCAACGGAACCGGAGTCGTCGCCCCCGCCTCCTGCAGCAGCTCGTCCTCGGGGCTCTTCACGTACGCCAGACCATCGATGTCCAGCTCGAACACCTCAGGTGCGTACTGCACGCAGATCCCGTCACCGGTGCACAGGTCCTGATCGATCCAGACCTCCAGCGGCTGCCCGGCCCCGCCGACACCCTCCGCCGGGGCCTCCTGCTGCACGCTCATATCTCCTGCCGTTCCCTGCTCCGAGTGATCCACCCCGGCCACAACTCGAAGCAAGTCGCACGAGCCCTGACGGGTGTTGAACAGTTCGACCTTACAACCGGCTGCTTTCCGATGTTGATGGGTGGGTATTTCCTTGGCGTGAGGGAGTACGCAAGGGTGAAGATCGGACACACCTCTACCGTCTTTGTGATCTAGGGGTTTCAATCACCACCAGCCCAGGTAGGGTCAGGAAGCGTCCAGCTCCCCTTGGAGGAGGTGAGGACCGTGGCAGCCCACGACGACGACATCAACCGCGGCATCCGGCCCGGGCGAGGGTCTGAGGACCCCGCCGGCCAGGTTGCCTATCTCGAGCAGGAAATCGCCGTCCTGCGACGTAAGCTCGCCGACTCTCCGCGGCACGCGAGGATTCTCGAAGAGCGGATCGTCGAGCTCCAGACAAATCTGGCAGGCGTCTCCGCGCAGAACGAACGACTCGCGAATACCCTCCGAGAGGCCCGCGACCAGATCGTGGCCCTCAAGGAGGAAGTCGACCGGCTCGCACAACCGCCGGCCGGCTTCGGTGTCTTCCTCCAGGCGAACGAGGACGGCACCGTCGACATCTTCACCGGCGGCCGCAAGCTCCGCGTGAACGTGAGCCCCAGCGTCGAACCGGAAGGCCTCCGGCGCGGCCAGGAGGTCATGCTCAACGAAGCGCTCAACGTGGTCGAAGCCATGGAATACGAGCGAGCCGGGGACATCGTCACCCTCAAGGAAATCCTCGAGGACGGCGAGCGCGCCCTGGTGGTCGGGCACACCGACGAGGAAAGGGTGGTGAGGCTCGCCGAGCCGCTCCTGGACGTCACCATCCGCCCCGGCGACTCCCTGCTGCTCGAACCCCGCTCCGGCTACGTCTACGAGATCGTCCCCAAGAGCGAGGTCGAAGACCTCACCCTCGAAGAGGTCCCGGACATCGACTACGAGAAGATCGGCGGCCTGGGCGACCAGATCGAGCTGATCCGCGACGCCGTCGAGCTCCCCTACCTCTACCCCGACCTCTTCAAGGAGCACGAACTCCGGCCCCCGAAGGGCATCCTGCTCTACGGCCCCCCCGGCTGCGGCAAGACGCTCATCGCCAAGGCCGTGGCCAACTCCCTTGCCAAGAAGGTCGCCGAGGTGACCGGCCAGCCCGCCGGGAAGTCCTACTTCCTGAACATCAAGGGCCCCGAACTCCTCAACAAGTACGTCGGCGAGACCGAGCGGCACATCCGCCTCGTCTTCCAGCGCGCCAGGGAAAAGGCCAGCGAGGGCACCCCCGTCATCGTCTTCTTCGACGAGATGGAGTCCCTCTTCCGCACCCGCGGATCCGGCGTCAGCTCGGACGTGGAGAACACCATCGTCCCCCAGCTGCTCGCCGAGATCGACGGCGTGGAAGGCCTGGAGAACGTCATCGTCATCGGCGCCTCCAACCGCGAGGACATGATCGACCCGGCCATCCTGCGCCCCGGCCGGCTCGACGTGAAGATCAAGATCGAGCGCCCCGGCGCCGAGGCGGCCAAGGACATCTTCGCCAAGTACCTCAAGGCCACCCTGCCCCTGCACACGGACGACCTGTCCGAACACCAGGGCTCCACGGCCGAAACCGTCCACAGCATGATCCAGACCGTCGTCGAGCAGATGTACGCCGAAACCGAGGAGAACCGCTTCCTCGAGGTCACGTACGCCAACGGCGACAAGGAAGTCCTCTACTTCAAGGACTTCAACTCCGGCGCGATGATCCAGAACATCGTCGACCGTGCGAAGAAGATGGCCATCAAGGCCTTCCTCGAACAGAACCAGAGGGGCCTGCGCGTCTCCCACCTCCTCCAGGCATGCGTGGACGAGTTCAAGGAGAACGAGGACCTGCCCAACACCACCAACCCCGACGACTGGGCCCGAATCTCCGGCAAGAAGGGCGAGCGGATCGTATTCATCCGCACACTCGTCACCGGAAAGCAAGGTGCGGACACAGGACGCTCCATCGACACGGTGGCGAATACCGGTCAGTACCTCTGACAAAAAGGGGCGGCTGCGGGTGCCCTCACCGGGCATCCGCAGCCGCCCGTTTTACCGCCTGCCCTTTTCGGCCGGTGACAAGGCAAACTCAATGACTGAAATGATCTCCCCACCAGCGCGCAGTGGTTCTAGGCTCTTCCGTACCGCCGGTCGCGCAGTGCGGGGACGGGCACCGCACACGACGCACCGGAGCACCAGCGGTACTTGAGCGCCGCTCCCGAACGGGAGCGCCGCCGGGCAAGGAGGGCCGCATGACCGTACGGCGAGTAATGGGGATCGAGACGGAGTACGGGATCTCCGTTCCGGGACACCCGAACGCCAATGCCATGCTCACCTCGTCCCAGATCGTCAACGCCTACGCGGCGGCGATGCACCGGGCGCGACGCGCCCGCTGGGACTTCGAGGAGGAGAATCCGCTGCGGGACGCCCGCGGCTTCGACCTCGCCCGCGAGGCCGCCGACAACAGCCAGCTGACCGACGAGGACATCGGCCTCGCCAACGTCATCCTCACCAACGGCGCACGGCTCTACGTCGACCACGCGCACCCCGAATACAGCTCACCGGAGATCACCAACCCGCTCGACGCCGTGCTCTGGGACAAAGCCGGCGAACGGATCATGGCCGAAGCCGCCGAACGAGCAGCACAGCTGCCCGGCGCCCAGCCGATCCACCTCTACAAGAACAACACCGACAACAAGGGCGCCTCCTACGGCACGCACGAGAACTACCTGATGAAGCGGGAAACCCCCTTCTCGGAGATCGTGCGCCACCTGACCCCCTTCTTCGTCTCCCGCCAGGTCGTCACCGGCGCCGGCCGCGTCGGCATCGGCCAGGACGGCCGCGAACACGGCTTCCAGATCAGCCAGCGCGCCGACTACTTCGAGGTCGAGGTCGGCCTGGAGACCACCCTCAAGCGCCCCATCATCAACACCCGCGACGAACCCCACTCGGACGCCGAGAAGTACCGCCGCCTCCACGTGATCATCGGCGACGCCAACCTCTCCGAGATCTCCACCTACCTCAAACTCGGCACGACCGCGCTCGTCCTCTCCATGATCGAAGACGGGTTCATCAACGTCGACCTCGCCGTCGACCAGCCCGTCCGCACCTTGCACCACGTCTCCCACGACCCCGACCTCCAGCAGCTCATCACGCTGCGCAGCGGCCGCACCCTGACCGCCGTACAACTCCAGATGGAGTACTTCGAGCTGGCCAGGAAGTACGTGGAGGAGCGGTTCGGCTCCGACGCGGACGACCAGACCAAGGACGTCCTGGCCCGGTGGGAGGACGTGCTGGGTCGGCTGGAGACCGACCCGATGAGCCTGTCGGGGGAGCTGGACTGGATCGCGAAACGGGAGATCCTGGAGGGCTACCGCAGGCGCGACGGGCTGGAGTGGGACGCGGCCCGGCTGCACCTCGTCGACCTGCAGTACTCCGACGTACGGCCCGAGAAGGGCCTCTACAACCGCTTGGTCGCCCGCGGCAAGATGAAGCGGCTCCTGGACGAGCCGGCCGTCGAGCGGGCCGAGAGCAAGCCCCCGGAGGACACCCGGGCCTACTTCCGGGGCCGGTGCCTGGAGCAGTACGCGGACGACGTGGCCGCCGCCTCCTGGGACTCGGTGATCTTCGACCTCCCGGGCCGCGACTCCCTCCAGCGGGTCCCGACCCTGGAACCCCTCCGGGGGACCCGCAACCACGTCAAGGAGCTCCTGGACCGGTGCCGTACGGCCGAGGACCTGGTGCGGGTGCTTTCGGGGCAGTGAAGCGCGCCGAGGGGGCCTGAAATGGCCCCCGGCCGGGAATCATGAAGGAAAGCCGGACGTTGTTCCGGACCACTTGGACAACTACGGGGACGAATTCCGAAGCCTCCTAGTAGGGTCCGGCGTAGGGTCTGATCTTGAGAGATCCCGAATCCCGGGGTCTCTCCACGTGAGCGTGCGAACCGAGCGGGGTGAGGTAGTCATGGCGACCAAGGACACCGGCGGCGGACAGCAGAAGGCGACGCGCTCGACCGAGGAGGTCGAGGAGGCCGCGGTCGAGGAATCGACCGACCTCAAGGAGCGCCAGGAAAAGCTCTCCGACGACGTCGACTCCGTACTGGACGAGATTGACGATGTCTTGGAGGAGAACGCCGAGGATTTCGTGAGGTCATTCGTGCAAAAGGGTGGCCAGTAGAGGTCGATGGCGGTCGCTCGCCTTCGAATCGAAGGAGAGTCTCGGGTGGGGGATGGGCGGGGCAGAAGCATCGAAGCGGTGTTCGCGTTGCAAGTCGTCGAAGCCTCGATCTGATTTCGCGGCCAATCGCGCGATGAGGGACGGCCTGCAGGCGTATTGCCGAGTCTGTCAGGCGGACCAGCATCGCGAGAGGCAAGAGGCGAAGGGGCGGACGGTACGGGTGAAGGTGGCCGTACCGTCCGGCCACAAGCATTGTCCGCAATGCAAGGAGATCAAACCTCACTCGGAATGGGAGTCAAACAAATCCTCCTCCGACGGGTGGGCCAGTTACTGCCGGCTCTGCAGGGCTCAGCGAAACCGCGCCTCCTACTTCAAGCGCAAGTACGGAATCACGGAGGCCGAGCGCGAGGAGATGATCGCGGCTCAGGGCGGTCTCTGTCTGCTCTGTCGAGAAGGACCTGCCGAGCACGTTGATCACGATCATCGGACGGGTAAGGTCCGAGGCGTACTGTGCTTCAGCTGCAACGCAGCCCTGGGGCAGTTCAAGGATCGGCCGGACGTCATACGGCGTGCAGCCGCTTACGTGGAAGGAAACCTGTGGAACCCAACACTCGTAGCACAGGGCGTCTACCGGCAGCCTTCCTGACGCCGGGGTCGTCGTCCTTCATGGACTTCCTGGGCGCGCACTCGCCCGACATGCTGCCGGGGAACCGCAAGCTCCCCGATGGTGTCGTCGAGGCGCCGCACGGGACGACCATCGTGGCCACCACCTTCCCCGGCGGGGTCGTCCTCGCCGGTGACCGGCGGGCGACGATGGGGAACATGATCGCGCAGCGGGACATCGAGAAGGTGTTCCCGGCCGACGAGTACTCCGCGGTGGGCATCGCCGGTACGGCCGGCCTGGCCGTGGAGATGGTCAAGCTGTTCCAGCTGGAGCTGGAGCACTTCGAGAAGGTGGAGGGGACGACCCTCTCGCTGGAGGGCAAGGCCAACCGGCTGTCCACCATGATCCGGAGCAATCTGGGCATGGCGATGCAGGGGCTGGCCGTCGTTCCGCTGTTCGCGGGGTACGACGAGGCCAAGGAGAAGGGTCGGATCTTCTCCTACGACGTGACCGGCGGTCGCTCCGAGGAGCACGGTTACGCCGCCACCGGTTCGGGCTCGATCTTCGCCCGCGGTTCCATGAAGAAGCTCTACCGTCCGGACCTGACGGAGGAGCAGGCCACCACGCTGGTCGTGCAGGCGCTGTACGACGCCGCCGACGACGACTCGGCGACCGGTGGGCCGGACCTGTACCGCCACATCTACCCGATCGTCACCGTCATCACGGACGAGGGGTTCCGCAGGTTGACCGACGCCCAGTCGCAGGAACTGGCCCGTACGGTCACCAACCGTCGGCTGGAGCAGCCCGACGGCCCGCGCGCCGCCCTGCTCTGACCATCCGTCGCCCCGTAGGAGCCCAGAAGAAAGGGACGGACAGCCGGTGTCGACTCCGTTCTATGTGTCACCCCAGCAGGCCATGGCCGACCGGGCGGAATACGCCCGGAAGGGCATCGCCCGCGGTCGCAGCCTTGTCGTGCTGCAGTACGCCGACGGCATCGTGTTCGTCGGTGAGAATCCGTCCCGTGCGCTGCACAAGTTCAGCGAGATCTACGACCGGATCGGTTTCGCGGCCGCCGGTAAGTACAACGAGTACGAGAACCTGCGGATCGGTGGTGTGCGGTACGCGGATCTGCGCGGGTACACCTACGACCGTGACGATGTGACGGCCCGTGGGCTGGCGAACGTGTACGCGCAGACGCTCGGCACGATCTTCTCGAGTGCGGGTGAGAAGCCGTACGAGGTGGAGTTGGTCGTCGCGGAGGTGGGTGCGACGGCGGCGGGGGACCAGATCTACCGGTTGCCGCATGACGGTTCGATCGTGGACGAGCACGGTTCGGTCGCGGTCGGTGGCAATGCCGAGCAGATCAGTACGTTCCTCGATCAGCGGCATCGGGACGCGATGACGTTGTCGGAGGCGTTGAAGCTGGCGGTGCAGGCGTTGTCGAGTCAGGCGAACGGTGCCGACAAGACGATTCCGGCGGAGCGGCTGGAGGTCGCGGTGCTGGACCGGACGCGTGCGCAGCAGCGGAAGTTCAAGCGGATCCGTGGTCGGCAGTTGGCGCGGTTGCTGGAGGCTGATGTTCCGGCGGCGGCGCAGGCGGATGCGGTGTCGAACGACGAGGGGCCGGAGGAGGACGCCGAGTAGGCGTTCGAGTCGGCTCGGTGGTGCGTGAGCCCCGGTGTGCCCGTGAGGGTGTGCCGGGGCTTCGTCGTGTCCCGGGCTTCGTCGTGTCCCCGGGCTTCGTCGTGTTGCGGGGTCTCAGGGGGTGGGGGCGGGGCCGGTGGAGTCGCGGACGACGAGGTGGACGGGGAGGTCGGGGGCGGTCCAGGGGGTGCCGTCGAGGACGGCGAGGAGGGCGGTCATGCCGTGTTCTCCGACGTGTTCGGCGGGGAGGGCGACGGTGGTGAGTTCGGGTTCGACGGCGGTGGCGAGGGCGAGGTCGTCGAAGCCGGTGACGGAGAGGTCCTCGGGGATGCGCAGGCCGAGGCGGCGGGCGGCCTTGCAGGCGCCGGCGGCGAGGATGTCGTCGTCGCAGACGATGGCGGTGGGGCGGGGGCCGGGACCGGCGAGGGCGGTTTCGACGGCGCGGCGGCCGCTGTCGACGGTGAGGGGGGCTCTGGTGGTGCGGAGTTCGGCGGTGGGGGTGAGGAGGTCGGCGAGGGCTCGGGCGCGGATGTGGAAGGTCCAGGAGTCGACGGCGGAGGCGAGGTGGAGGAAGCGGCGGTGGCCGTGGTGGAGGAGGTGGTCGGCGATCTGGCGCATGCCGTCGGCCATGGCGAGGTTGACGTGGGCGGCGGCGGGGGAGGCGGGGTCGCTGTCGAGCATGACGAGGGGGAGGTCGTCGCCGCCGATGGCGTCGAGGGCGGCGGCGGCCATGGAGGAGGCGATGACTCCGTCGAGGGCGGCGCGGGCGGAGGCGAAGGGGTCGCGGGCGGGGCCGGTGCCGTCGGGGGAGGGGTAGAGGACGACGCCGAAGCCGTGTTCGGCGGCGATGCGGGCGGCGCCGGTGTAGACGCGGGCGAAGAATTCGTTGGTGAGGGCGGGGACGACGAGGAGGGCGGTGCGGGTGCTGCCGAGGCGGAGGTTGCGGGCGGCGAGGTTGGGGCGGTAGCCGAGGGCGGTGGCGGTTTCGCGGACGAGTGCGGCGGTGCGTTCGGAGACGCGGCCGCGCCATTTGTCGCCGAGGACGAGGGAGACGGTGGCCTGGGAGACCCCGGCGGCGCCGGCGACGTCGCGGCTGGTGGGTCTCGTCACAGGTGGCTCCTGAAGGGCGAGGTGGGAGGGGGTGCGGGGGTCCGTGGGGTGGACCGGGTGACTGCGGCCATGGTACGTATGACCTCGTCAAGTTATACGTATTACTCCGGCTGGGTCCGGGCAGAAGGGGGCGGACATGGCCGCGGGTTACGTGGAGCTGCTCAGGACCCGGCACGCCGCGAGGTTGTTGGTGGGCACGTTGGTGGGGCGGTTGCCGAACGGCATCGCCTCGATCGCGCTGGTGATGTTCGTGCGGGCGGAGGGCGGCAGCTACAGCCTGGCGGGGGCGTTGGCGGCGGCGTACGGGGTGGCGAACGCCGTCGGTCAGCCGTTGCTGGGTCGGGCGGTGGACCTGTACGGGCAGCCGCGGGTGCAGCTGCCGGCGGCGGTGCTGTCCGCGCTGGGCATGGTGTGGCTGGCTTTCGCGGGGATCGGGACGGCGGCCGTGGCGTACGCGGCGGTGGTGGTGGCGGGGTTGTTCACGCCGCCGCTGGAGGGTGGTCTGCGGGCCCTGTGGCCGAGTGTGCTCGGTGGCAAGGAGGAGCGGGTGCACGCCGCGTACGCGATGGACGCGGTGGCACAGGAGGTGATGTTCACGGTCGGGCCGTTGCTGGTGACGGTGTTCGTCTCGTTGTGGTCGCCGGCGGTGGCGTTGGTGGCCCTGAACGTCCTGGGTGTGCTGGGTGCGCTGTCGGTGGTGGTGTCGGAGCCGTCGCGTGCGTGGCGTTCGGCGCCGCGGGAGGCGCACTGGTTGGGCGCGTTGCGTTCGCGGGGTCTGTTGGCGTTGTTGGGCGCGTTCTTCTTCGTGGGTACGGCGTTGGGGTCGATCACGGTGGCGGCGATCGCCTATTCGGACGAGCACGGTGGCGCGGCGGTGTACGGCTGGATGATGGCGGCGCTGGGTCTGGGCGCGTTGGTGGGTGGGGTGACCTATGGCGCGCGGCAGTGGCCGGGGGCTCCGGAGCGGCGGTTGCAGCTGTTGGTGGCGTTGTTGGCCGTGTGTTACCTGCCGCTGATGTTGACGGTGGGGCCGGTGGCGATGACGGCGTTGTCGGCGTTGGCGGGTGTGTTCCTGGCGCCGGCGATCGCGTGTGCGTTCATCGTGGTGGACCGGCATGCTCCGGTGGGCACGGTGACGGAGGCGTTCTCGTGGTTGGTGACGTTCTTCGGGGTGGGTGCGGCGATGGGTACGGCGGCGGCCGGTCCGGCGGTGGAGTCGGGTGGGATCACGGCCGGTTTCGCGGTGGCGGGTGGCGCGGGGTTCGCGGCGTTGTTGGTGTTGACGGCCACTCAGCGGGTGCTGGGGTCGCCCGGGCGCGGTCGTGCGGGTGTGGTGGTGGTGTCGTCGGAGGGGGTCGGCGGGGGTGTCGTGGAGGGGTCCGAGGGGGCTCCTGCCGGGGGTCCGTCGGAGCCGTTCGTGAAAAACTGATCGGAACGCCGCTCTCGAACCCGGTTTCAGAAGAGGGCAGAAGGCGTAATGTTCAGTCATGGACCGCCGCATTTTCGGGCTGGAGAACGAGTACGGCGTCACGTGCACGTTCAGGGGACAGCGCCGACTGTCTCCTGACGAAGTGGCGCGCTACCTCTTCCGCCGTGTTGTGTCATGGGGCCGCAGTAGCAATGTCTTCCTGCGGAACGGCGCCCGTCTGTACCTCGACGTGGGTTCGCATCCGGAATATGCAACACCGGAATGCGACAACCTGATCGAACTGGTCACGCACGACAAGGCAGGCGAGCGCATTCTCGAAGGCCTGCTCGTCGACGCTGAACGTCGCCTGCACGAGGAGGGAATCGCGGGCGACGTCTACCTCTTCAAGAACAACACCGACTCGGCGGGCAATTCGTACGGTTGCCACGAGAACTACCTGGTGGCCCGGCACGGGGAATTCTCCCGCTTGGCGGACATCCTGATTCCGTTCCTCGTCACGCGTCAGCTGATCTGTGGTGCGGGCAAGGTGCTGCAGACCCCTCGGGGCGCGGTGTACTGCGTCAGTCAGCGGGCCGAGCACATCTGGGAGGGTGTCAGTTCCGCCACCACCCGTTCCCGGCCGATCATCAACACCCGTGACGAGCCGCACGCGGACGCCGAGCGTTATCGGCGTCTGCACGTGATCGTCGGGGACTCGAACATGTCCGAGACGACGATGCTCCTCAAGGTCGGTGCCACCGACCTGGTGCTGCGCATGATCGAGGCGGGCACCGTGATGCGGGACCTGACCCTGGAGAACCCGATCCGGGCGATCCGTGAGGTCAGTCATGACATCACCGGTCAGCGCAAGGTGCGGCTGGCGAGTGGTCGGGAGGCTTCGGCGCTGGAGATCCAGCGGGAGTACTACGAGAAGGCGCTGGACTTCGCGGAGCGTCGTGGGATCCGTACCGGGGTCGTGGAGCAGGTCCTGGAGCTGTGGGGTCGTACGCTCGACGCGATCGACGCGGAGGACCTGGATCGGATCGGGACGGAGATCGACTGGGTGATGAAGTACCAGTTGATCGAGCGGTACCGGGCCAAGCACAACATGACCATGTCGAATCCGAGAGTCGCGCAGATAGACCTCGCCTACCACGACATCCATCGGCGGCGGGGTCTGTACTACCTGCTGGAGCGCAAGGGGCAGGTGGCGCGGATCTGCAACGACCTGAAGATCTTCGAGGGCAAGTCGGTGCCCCCGCAGACGACTCGGGCGAGGTTGCGCGGTGACTTCATCCGTCGGGCGCAGGAGCAGCGGCGTGATTTCACGGTCGACTGGGTGCACCTGAAGCTCAATGACCAGGCGCAGCGCACGGTGCTGTGCAAGGACCCGTTCCGTTCGGTCGATGACCGGGTGGAGAAGCTGATCGCCGGGATGTAGCAGAAGTAAAGTGCGACATCTCACTGATCTTGGCCAGGGCCCCGTACGGATCTCGTACGGGGCCCTCGTCACGGCTTAGAGTGGCGGGCGACCGCCAGCCGTCTGAGATCTGAGGAACACGTGCGCCGACTTGCCGGCCTTCTTGTCGTACCGATGCTGCTGCTCACCACGGCGGCCTGCGGGGACGACAGCGGCTCCGACTCCGCCGAGACCAAGAACGGGGTGCCCGCGATCACGAAGGGCGCCAAGTTCGGGGAGACCCCGACCCTGGCCCAGGGCCAGGGCACGCCTCCCAAGGAACTGAAGGTGGAGGTCATCAGCGAGGGCAAGGGCCCGGTGCTGAAGAAGGGTGACATCGCCCAGGTCAACTACTCCGGCCAGGTGTGGGACGGCAAGGAGCCGTTCGACGCCAGCTTCGGCAAGGGCAAGACCTTCGACGTGAACATCGGCGCGGGCGCCGTCATCAAGGGCTGGGACCAGGGCCTGGAGGGTCAGAAGGTCGGCAGCCGCATCGAGCTGGTGATCCCCCCGGAGCTCGGTTACGGGGCCCAGGGCTCGGGCGAGAAGATCAAGCCGAACGCCACGCTGGTGTTCGTCGTGGACATCGTCAAGGGCGCCACCGTTCCGGCCTCGGCCAAGGGCAAGGAAGTCGCGCAGGAGAACAAGGACCTGCCGAAGGTCGGTACCAACACGGACGGCAAGGAAGTCTCCGTGACCGTCCCGAAGGACACCGAGCCGCCGGCGAAGCTGGTCTCGAACTACGTGATCGAGGGCGACGGTCCGGTGGTCAAGGACACCGACAACGTCGTGGTGAAGTTCAACGGCAAGACGTGGAAGGACGACAAGTCCTTCGAAAGCACGTACGCCACCGACTCGTCGGTGACGTGGCCGATGTCCGAGCTCTCGGTCAAGGGTCTGAAGGAAGGCCTGCTGGGCAAGAAGACCGGCAGCCGGATCCTGCTGGTCATCCCGCCGGCCGACGGCTTCGGCGACAAGGAGCAGGGCACCATCCCGGCCAATTCGACGCTGGTCTTCAGCCTCGACATCCTCGCGGTGATGTAAGACTGTTCCGGTTGACCGGTTCGTACGCATGAGGAGCAGTTCCGTGAGCGACAAGCTCGAAAAGCCCGAGATCGACTTCCCCGAGGGTCCGGTTCCGACCGAACTCGTCATCGAGGACATCTGGGAGGGCGACGGCGCCGAGGCGAAGGCCGGTGCCATGGTCTCGGTCCACTACGTGGGCGTGGCGTTCTCCACCGGTGAGGAGTTCGACGCTTCCTGGAACCGCGGCTCCGCGCTGCAGTTCCCGCTCGGCGCCGGCCGCGTCATCGCCGGCTGGGACCAGGGCATCGCCGGCATGAAGGTCGGTGGCCGTCGCAAGCTGACGATCCCGGCCCACCTCGGCTACGGCGACCGTGGTGCGGGCGCCGCGATCGCTCCGGGCGAAACGTTGATCTTCGTCTGTGACCTGATGGGCGCCTGATCGACCGGTAGCCACGGTGTGGGCCCCCGCCTTCGGGCGGGGGCCCTCGCTTTTGCCCGGGCCCGCCGGGACGGTACGGTCACGGTCACGAGTGCGTGCGCGAAACGGGGGGACGGCATCGATGGCGATCGCCAAGGCCGAGCGGCTGATGAATCTGGCGCTGTGTCTGCTGGGGACCCGTCGTCCCCTCAGCAAGCGCGAGCTGCGCGGCTCCATCGAGGCCTACCTGGAGGCGGGCAACGACGAGTCGTTCAACCGCATGTTCGAGCGGGACAAGGACGATCTGCGTGAACTCGGCCTCGTCATCGAGACGGTGGAGAACATCGAGGGCGAGATCGGTTACCTGGCCCGCCGGGACAGCAACCGGTTGCCGCCCGTCTCCCTGGACGCCGAGGAGGCCGCGGCCCTCGGGCTCGCCGCGAAGGTCTGGCAGCAGGCCCGTCTCGCGGGCGCGGCCAGCGGGGCCCTGCAGAAGTTGCGCGCGGGCGGGATGCCGGAGGCCGGCGACCCGTACGAGGGTCAGCACAGTGCCATCGAACCGCGCATCCCCGTCCACGAGGCGGCCTTCGAGCCGCTGATGCTGGCCTGCCGGGACCGGCGGCCCGTGGTCTTCGAGTACCGCAAGTCCAACGCCGCCCGCCCCGAGCCGCGTCAGGTCGAGCCGTGGGCGCTGGAGTGCTGGCGCGGCCACTGGTACCTGGCCGGCTTCGACCGCGACCGCGGCGCGGAGCGGGTGTTCCGGCTCTCCCGGATCACCGGCAAGGTCCGCTCCCGCGCCGGGAAGTACACCGCCGAGGTGCCCGACGTGGTGACCGTACGGGAGACCGTGGCGAGCTGGGCCGGTGAGGGGGCCGAGCGCTCCGCGCTGATCCGGCTGCGGACCGGCGCCGGATATCCGCTGCGGGCCAAGGCCACCGCGGTGCGCGAGGGCGGGGGCGGGGACGGCTGGGACGAGCTGGAGATCCCCTACGGGCACGGGCTCGACGCCTGGCTCGTGGAGTTCGGACCGGACGTCGTCGTGGTGGAGCCCGCGGACCTGCGCGCCGACGTGGTGGACCGGCTGCGCGCCGTCGCCCGCGCCTGAGGGCGACCGCAGGGTCCCGAGCCCGGAACATCGCTAGCAACGCCCTGAGGGGGAGACGTACCAGCATGGCTGCCAACGCCATCGACCAGACCCGCCGGATGCTGTCCCTGGTGACCTACCTGCGCGAGCGGCCCGGTGCGCACGTCGCCGACGTCGCCCGCGCCTTCGGGATCACCGAGGACGAGCTGATCTCGGACCTCGACGTACTGCCCATGTGCGGGACCAGCTTCCGCGGCGGCGACCTGCTCGACATCGACACCGACGGCGAGCGCATCTGGTGGCGCAACCCCGACGCGTCGGGGGAGTCCACCGCCGAGCCCCTGCGGCTGGCCGCCGACGAGGCGACGGCGCTGCTGGTCGCCGCCCGCGCCGTGGCCACCCTGCCGGGGCTGCGCGAGAGCGACCGGGACGCCCTGCTGCGGGCCACCGCCAAGCTGGAGGCCGCCGCCGGCGAGGCGGCGGGCGCCAGCTCCCGACTGTCGGTGACCTTCGAGTCCGAGGGCGGGGTCTTCGCGGACGTCGACCGGGCCATCGCCGAGCGGCGCCGGCTGTGGCTGCGCTACTACTCGCCGGCGCGCGACGAGCTGACCGAGCGCGTCGTCGACCCGATCCGCCTGTTCGCCGTCGGGCACACCTACCTGGAGGGGTGGTGCCACCTGTCGGAGGCCCGCCGTACCTTCCGGCTGGACCGGGTCGCGGAGATCCGGCTCCTGGACGAACGTTCCGAGCCGCCGGCGATCGAGCCCCGGGACCTGTCGGTGGGGTTGGTGCAACCCGCCGCCGAGGATCCGGAGGTGGTGGTCGACGTCGGCCCCGGCGGTCGTTGGGTCGCCGAGTACTACCCGCACGACAGCGCCGAGGAGCAGCCCGACGGCGGCCTGCGGATCACGCTGCGCAGCCCCGACCCGGCCTCGCTGCGCCGGCTCGCGCTGCGGCTGGGCCGCGACGGGCGGATCGTGTCGCCGGCGGACCTGGCGCACAGCGCCCGCAAGGCCGCGGTGGAGGCACTCGCCGGGTACGGGGAACAGGTCTAGGGAGCGGGGGAGCGATGGCGGCAACATCTGGACCCGTGACCGGATCCCCGACGGGCCGGACCTCCGGTGCGCCGGATCCGGTCGGCGGCGCCGCGGGCGGGCCGGTCACCTTCAAGGCCGCCTGCCCGGAGTGCCGGGCCCGGTTCGAGCTGGCGGCCGGCGCGCTGCGGCTGGCCATCGGCGGCAGCCGGCGCACCACCTTCTATTCCTTCACCTGTCCCGAGTGTGCCGCCCAGGTCCGCAAACCCGCCGGTGAGCGCATCGTGGAGCTGCTGACCGGCGGTGGGGTGAGCACGCTGCGCAGCGTCCGGGGCAGGGGATAGGCTCCTCCCATGCTGTGGCCGATGCTCGCAATTGCCCTGGGCTTCCTCGGGGTGGCCGTCCTGTCCGTACTGGCCGTACGGGTCTTCGTCGAGGTCCGGCGGCTCGCCGGACAGGTGGACGAGGCCAGCCGGCGGATCACCGCGGCCTCGGGGGACCTGGAGCGGGCCGCCGCCGATCTGGCGCGGGCGGGCGGAGCGGCCCGGCCGTAGTCCGGCGGCGGGCGGGCGCCGGGGACCGCACGGGGCCGGCCGATAGGTGGCCGCGCACCCATGGAAAAGGGGCGGTGGGAGCCGTACCGTCTGAGGCGCGCAAATAGCGTGGATACCCCCGGGGATTGCCGGGCGTTAACCCTCGGGGGTTACGATCGATGTCAGAGCGGTAGCGGATCTTGATCCGAAATCCGCCGAGGCCACCACAACCAGCCGTTTCGGTGAGAAGGAAGACACACATGATCGGCAATCTGAAGCCCCTTGAGATCCTTCTGATCATCGCTGTCATCGTGTTGCTGTTCGGCGCCAAGAAGCTCCCCGAGATGGCTCGCTCGCTGGGCAAGTCGGCCCGCATCCTCAAGAGCGAGGCGAAGGCGATGAAGAAGGACGGCGAGGCCGAGGACGCGGCCACCGCCGCCACGGTTGCCGACCCGGCCCCGCAGCCGACCACGGCCCCGCGCACCATCCAGGCCGCCCCCGGTGACGTCACCAGCGCCCGTCCCGTCAGCGAGCCCAACCACACCGCCAAGAGCTGACACCGGCGGTCACCACCGCCGCGCCAGTCATCTGCAACGAGACGAGGGACGTGGGTTGCTCAAGTCTGCCCGCAAGCAGGACAAAGCGGACAAGGACGCCGAAGGGCGGATGCCTCTTGTCGAGCACCTGCGTGAGCTGAGAAACCGTCTGCTGAAGTCGGTCCTGGCGATCCTCGTGATCACCGTGGTGGCGGCCTTCTTCTACAAGGACCTCATCGACTTCATGCTGAAGCCGATGCTGGATTCCGTCGGCTGTACCGACGGGATCGTCTCGCAGCGCAACGGCCGTCCGTGCGCCGACATGACCGTCAACGGTCTCATCGCGCCGTTCTCGATCGCCCTCAAGGTCTCGCTCATGGCCGGTGTGGTGCTCTCCGCCCCGGTGTGGCTCTACCAGCTGTGGGCGTTCACCGCCCCCGGCCTGCACAGTCACGAGAAGAAGTACGCGATGAGCTTCGTCGCGATCGGCGCGCCGCTGTTCGGCGCCGGCGCGGTCCTCGCGTACCAGGTCCTCCCGCAGACCGCCACGATCCTCCTGGAATTCACCCCCGATCACGCGCGCAACCTGCTGCCGGTCGACGACTACCTCGACCTGGTCACGCGCATGGTCATCGTCTTCGGTCTGGCCTTCGAGCTGCCGCTGCTGCTGATCCTGCTGAACTTCACCGGGGTCCTCACCGGCAAGCGGCTGGCGAGCTGGTGGCGGGCCATGGTCCTCGGCATCACCGTCTTCGCGGCGTTCGCGACCCCGACCGGTGACCCCCTCACCATGCTGTCGCTGGCCGCCCCGATCATCACCCTCTACTTCGTCGCGCTCGCCGTCTGTCTCGTCAACGACCGCCGGCGCGCCCGCAACGACCCCGACGCGGGCCTCGACGACGACGAAGCCGCCGAGCTGGACCTCACGCCGGCGCCGATCGGCGCGATGGAACCCGTCGCCGCCCCGTCCACGCTGCCCGAACAGGCCGTCGGCGGACGCCGCCGGATCAACGGTTACGACGACGCGACCTGACGGGTGGATTCCGTCGGGTGACCGCCGGGATCACCCTCTTCGTCAATCCCACCGCCGGACGCGGCCGGGGCGCGCACGCCGCGCCACCGGCCGCTTCCGCGCCGGCCCGGGCCGTACCGGATCACCCGTCGACGACGGGCCGCCCTTCGAGACCGGGGCCACCATCCGAAGGCGGGCGTCCTCCGGGCCGCCGGGGTCACCCCGGAGGTGGCCGGACCCGGCGCGTACGCGGACGGCGAACCGTTCGGAGCCCTTCCGGTGAGCGCCGAGTTTGTCCGCGCGGCCCCGCGCCTGCTCGCATAAATGATCGCGACTGTTGTCGGAGGCGACGGGTAGGCTCGATACCAAGATGACCGAAGAACTCTCTCCCGCCGAGCGGTACGCCGCTGCCCGGATCCGCGCCGCCGAAGAGGCCACCTCACTGGCACCCTTCCGCGAGATGTACGAATTCGACCTGGATCCGTACCAGGTCGAGGCCTGCAAGGCATTGGAGGCGGGCAAGGGCGTCCTGGTGGCCGCCCCGACCGGCTCGGGCAAGACCATCGTCGGCGAGTTCGCCGTGCACCTGGCGCTCCAACAGGGCCGCAAGTGCTTCTACACGACGCCCATCAAGGCGCTGTCGAACCAGAAGTACGCCGACCTCGTCAAGCGTTACGGCGCCGCCAAGGTGGGCCTGCTGACGGGTGACAACAGCGTCAACTCCGACGCCCCCGTGGTCGTGATGACCACCGAGGTGCTCCGCAACATGCTGTACGCGGGCTCGAAGTCGCTGCTGGGCCTGGGCTACGTCGTGATGGACGAGGTGCACTACCTCTCCGACCGGTTCCGCGGCGCCGTCTGGGAGGAAGTGATCATCCACCTCCCCGAGTCGGTGACCCTCGTCTCGCTGTCCGCGACCGTCTCCAACGCCGAGGAGTTCGGCGACTGGCTCGACACCGTGCGCGGGGACACCGAGGTCATCGTCTCCGAGGAGCGGCCCGTACCGCTGTGGCAGCACGTCATGGCCGGCCGCCGGGTCTACGACCTCTTCGAGGAGGAGTCCGACCACGGAGGCCGCGGCTCCGCCCGCCGCGAGGTCAACCCCGACCTGCTGCGGATGGCCCGCGAGGAGAACAGCCGTACCTACAGCCCCAAGGACCGGCGGCGCGGCAAGATGGTCCGCGAGGCCGATCGCGAGCGCGAGCGCCGTTCCCGCAGCCGGATCTGGACGCCCGCCCGCCCCGAGGTGATCGGCCGGCTGGAGAACGACAACCTGCTGCCCGCCATCAACTTCATCTTCAGCAGGGCCGGCTGTGAGGCCGCCGTCCAGCAGTGCCTGTACGCGGGGCTGCGGCTCAACGACGACTCCGCGCGACTGAAGGTCCGTCAGATCGTCGAGGAGCGGACCGCCTCCATCCCCACCGAGGACCTGCACGTCCTCGGCTACTACGAGTGGCTCGAAGGCCTGGAGCGGGGCATCGCCGCGCACCACGCGGGCATGCTGCCCACCTTCAAGGAGGTCGTCGAGGAGCTGTTCGTCCGCGGCCTCGTCAAGGCCGTGTTCGCCACCGAGACGCTCGCGCTGGGCATCAACATGCCCGCGCGCACGGTCATCCTGGAGAAGCTCGTCAAGTGGAACGGCGAGCAGCACGCCGACATCACCCCCGGCGAGTACACGCAGCTGACCGGCCGGGCCGGCCGGCGCGGCATCGACGTCGAGGGCCACGCGGTGGTGCTGTGGCAGCGCGGCATGGACCCGGTGGCGCTGGCGGGCCTCGCCGGTACCCGTACGTATCCGCTGCGCTCCAGCTTCAAGCCCTCCTACAACATGGCCGTCAACCTGGTCAGCCAGTTCGGCCGGCACCGCTCGCGCGAGCTGCTGGAAACCTCCTTCGCGCAGTTCCAGGCCGACCGTTCCGTCGTGGGCATCTCCAAGCAGGTGCAGCGCAACGAGGAGGGCCTGGAGGGCTACCAGCAGGGCATGACCTGCCACCTGGGCGACTTCGAGGAGTACGCGGGGCTGCGCCGCGGCCTCAAGGACCGCGAGAACGACCTGGCCAAGCAGGGCGCGGCGCAGCGCCGGGTGCAGGCGGCCGGTTCGCTGGAGCGGCTCAAGCCGGGCGACGTCATCCACGTGCCGACCGGCAAGTTCGCCGGGCTGGCGCTCGTCCTGGACCCGGGCGTGCCGGCCGGGCGGGTCAACGGGCACCGCGGGTACGAGTACACCGAGGGTCCGCGCCCGCTCGTCCTCACCGTCGAGCGGCAGGTCAAGCGGCTCGCCGCGATCGACTTCCCGGTCCCGGTCGAGGCCATCGACCGGATGCGGATCCCCAAGACGTTCAACCCCCGGTCGCCGCAGTCCCGCCGGGACCTGGCGTCCGCGCTGCGCGCCAAGGCCGGCCACCACACGCCCGAACGGCACCGGCCGGGTCGGGCCGCGGCGGCCGACGACCGGGAGATCACCCGACTGCGCGCCGCGCTGCGGGCCCACCCCTGCCACGGCTGCGACGAGCGTGAGGACCACGCCCGTTGGGCGGAGCGCTACCACCGGCTCCAGCGCGACACCCAGCAGCTGGAACGGCGCATCGAGGGCCGGACGAACACCATCGCCCGCACCTTCGACCGGATCCACGCGCTGCTCACCGAGCTGGATTACCTGCGCGAGGACGAGGTCACGGTGCACGGCAAGCGGCTCGCCCGGCTCTACGGCGAGCTCGACCTGCTGGCCTCGGAGTGCTTGCGCGAAGGGGTGTGGGAAGGCCTGAGCCCGGCCGAACTGGCCGCCTGCGTATCGGCGTTGGTCTTCGAGTCGCGGCAGTCCGACGACGCGGTGGCGCCGAAGGTGCCGGGCGGCGCGGCGAAGGCGGCGCTGGGCGAGATGGTCCGCATCTGGGGCCGGCTCGACGCGCTGGAGGAGGAGCACCGCATCAACCAGACGGAGGGTGTGGGCCAGCGCGAGCCGGACCTCGGCTTCGCCTGGGCGGCGTACCAGTGGGCCTCCGACAAGAGCCTGGACGAGGTGCTGCGCGAGGCGGAGATGCCGGCCGGTGACTTCGTCCGCTGGTGCAAGCAGGTCATCGACGTGCTGGGGCAGATCGCGGCGGCGGCGCCGTCGTCCTCGGCTCCGCCGTCCTCGGCGGGCGGGAGCACGGTGGCGCGAAATGCCCGTAAGGCCGTGGACGGGCTACTTCGGGGTGTAGTGGCCTACAGCTCGGTCGGCTAGCCGCTTTTGGGGCTTCCTCCTAGACCCGTCCTGGCCGGATCTCATCTCTTGCCATGATCGATTCGCCGTGTCCTGTGCGACGATCGGCGCATGAGTGCGGGAGCGGACGAAGGACCGAGACGGGTCGGTCGGCCACGTGCCGACCAGCTGAGACCGGATACCGGCCGGCCGCCGCGCGAGGAACTCCTGTGCGCGGCGGCCGAGCTGTTCACGGCGCGCGGGTACGGGGCCACCACCACGCGGGCGGTGGCCGAACGGGCCGGGATGCGTCAGGCGACGATGTACCACTACTTCAGTGGCAAGGAGGAACTCCTCGCCGAACTGCTGGAGTCCACGGTCGCACCCTCGCTGGTGCTGTCCCGGCGGCTGCTGGCCGAGACCGGCCGGCCGGCCGCGCGGCGGCTGTGGGAGCTGTGCCGCTCCGACGTCCTGCTGCTGTGCGGCGGCCCGTACAACCTGGGCGCCCTCTACCTGCTGCCCGAACTGCGGGGTTCGCGCTTCGCGCAGTTCCGGCGGATGCGGGCCGAACTGCGCGACACCTACCGGACCTTGCTCAAGGGAACGTCCGTCGGCGCCGAACTGGCGGGGGACAAGGCCGGACTGACGCTTCGCAACGACCTCGTCTTCGGTCTGATCGAGGGCGTCATGCTGATCCACCGCTCCGACCCGGCCCGCCAGCCCGCCGCGTTCGCCGAGGCCGCGGCCGACGCCGCGCTGCGCATCGCGGGCGTGGCGGAGCCGACCTAGGTCGGCTCCGTCGGGAGCGTCGGTCCCGTTTCCCAGCCGGGTCGGTCGTCCCAGGCCTGGAGGGTGAGGCCGCTCTCCAGGTGGTGGACGAGGCCCGTCACCGGGTCGGTGAAGGCGAGGGTGCGGGCCAGCAGCTGGAGCGGGCGGCGGTGGTCGGTCGGGTCGGCCGGTTCGGCGACCACCGGGTAGACCGGGTCGCCGAGGATGGGCAGGCCGAGGGAGTTCATGTGCACCCGCAGCTGGTGGGTGCGGCCGGTGTGCGGGGTGAGCCGGTAGCGGCCCAGACCGTCGCGGACGTCGGTCAGCTCGACCAGGCTCTCGGCGTTGGGCTCCGCCCCGGGGACCTCGCCGGCGGCCATGACGCCGCGGACCTTCTCGATGTGGCTGCGGACCGTACGGGGCAGTTCGACCGCCGGGTCGTGGACCGCGAGGGCCTCGTACTCCTTGCGGACCAGCCGGTCCTGGAACAGCGACTGGTAGGCGCCGCGGTCCTCCGGGCGGATGCTGAACATGACCAGGCCCGCCGTCATCCGGTCCAGCCGGTGCGCGGGGCTCAGGGTCGGCAGGTCCAGTTCCCGGCGCAGTCGGGCCAGGGCCGTCTGGAAGACGTGGCTGCCGCGCGGGGTGGTCGCCAGGAAGTGCGGCTTGTCCACCACCAACAGGTGCCGGTCCCGGTGGACCACGCCGATCGGGAAGGGCACGGGCGGTTCCGCCGGCATGTCCCGGTGGTAGAAGATCCAGCCACCCGGCTCGTACGCGTCCTGCGGGCGCAGCACCCGGCCGCCCGGGCCCACGACCCGGCCCGCCGACAGCAGCCGCGCCATCGACTCGGCGCCGCGGGTGTCGGCGTAGCGCTCGGTCAGGTACGCGCCGAGGGTCGGCCACTTCTCCTGCGGATCGGGAGGCAGCCGCAGCCGGACCGGGTCGATGCCGGAGAGCTGGGGCAGGGGCGAGGGCGGTACGTGGGATCTGCGGGTCATCAGGGACCAGGGTAGGCGGCTACTCCTGGGTGAAGGTGCCCAGGTGGTTCTCGTCCAGGTATTCCACGCGGACGGTGCCGTCGGCGAAGGTGACCCCGGTGCGGCCGACCGCGTTCTCGCCGGAGGTCACGAAGCTGAAGGTGTCCCCGTCGTAGTGGGTCAGCGGGAAGCGCTTCGGTCCGGGGCCGAGCGAGAGGGTCAGGCCCGTGCCGTCGCCCCGGTCCTCGCCGTCGGCGGTGACGGTGAGCGGGCCGTAGAACGGGTTGGTGTACGTGCCGGTGTAGGCGTTGTCGTCGCGGGCGGGGCGGGCGCCGGCCGGCGCCTTCGCGTAGTCGGTGGGGGAGCGGTTCGCGTTCTCCGCCCGCGCGTACAGGGAGGAGGTCAGCGCCAACCAGTCGGTGGTCGGCCCGCCGTGTTCGGCGGTGTCGAAGAAGTCCAGGGCGACGGCGTCGGCGAGGCCCACGGGGGCGCCGTTGGTCAGGACGACGATGCCGAGCTGTTCCCGGGGCAGCAGGGTGACGTTGGAGTTGGCGCCGAGGGCGAAGGCCCCGGAGTGGCTCAGGCGCAGCCGGCCGGCCTGGTCGTAGCCGACGTTCCAGCCGAGGCCGTAGAACTGCGGGGTGCCCTGGGGGGTCTCGGCCTGGGCGACGATCTCGGGCAGGTGGGTGCGGGCGAGGGTGTCGGCGGGGATGACGCGCTTGCCGTCGAGGGTGCCGCCGGAGAGTTGGAGGCGCAGCCAGCGGGCCATGTCGCGGGCCGTGGAACTGACCCCGCCGGCCGGGGCCTGGGCGTCGGCGTCCCGGACGAAGCGGGGGCTCCAGGTGCCGTCGGGGTTCTTGACGTGCCCGTACGCGCGGTCGGGGGCGTTCGCGTAGGCGGCGAACTCGGTGCTGGTGCGGGTCATCCCGGCGGGCCGGAACAGGGTGTCCTCGCTGAGCTTCTGCCAGCTGGTGCCGCGGTCGCGGGCGATGGCCTCGGCGGCGGCGGTGAGACCGAAGTTGGTGTAGGCGTAGCTCGCGCGGAACGGGGTCAGGGGCTCGAAGCGGAGGTGGTCAAGGATGTACGGCCGCTCGTAGCCGAGGTCCTCCAGGAGGTCCCCGGCGTGGTCGGGGAGGCCGGTGCGGTGCGCGAACAGGTCGGCGGTGGTGACGTGGGCGCTGACCCAGGGGTCCTTGAGGGCGAAGCCGGGCAGGGTCGCGCCGAGGGGCCGGTCCCAGGCGTCGGCGGAGGCGAGGGCGCCGGCGACGACGGTGGAGGAGATCGGCTTGGAGAGGGAGGCGAGCTGGAAGACGGTGTCGGGGTCGACGCCCGCCGTCGCGCCGGTCCTGCGGACGCCGTAGCCCTGGAGGTGGACCACCTTGTCGCGGTGGACCACGACCACCGAGACGCCGGGCACGCCGGTGCTCCGCATGCCGTCCCGGACCGTCCGGTCGAGGCGGGCCAGCGCGGTCGAGACGTCGGCGTCGGTGAGGAGCGGCTTGGGGGGCGGGGGTGGTGTCGGGGCCGCCCGCGCCGCCGCCGCGGAACCCGTCGCGACGAGGAGCAACGCGGCCCCGGCCAGCCCGGCCGCGCGGAGCGTACGCATGGGGACATTGTCCCGCCGAACGGGTGACCCCGCCCTCCGGCGGCTGCGGGGGCGGGGTCGGGTGCGTTCGTTCGTGGGCGGGGAAAGGTTCCCTCAGGCGGCGGCGCGGGGGCGGAGGTCCTGTTCGGCCTCCACGCCGGCGTTCCAGTCCCGCTTGATCGCGCGCCAGCCCTCGTCCGTCTCGCCCAGGCGCCAGTAGCCCGAGATCGACAGGCGCTCCCGGGGGACGCCCCGGTCCAGGCGCAGGTGACGGCGGAGTTCCTTCACGAAGCCCGCCTCGCCGTGGACGAAGGCGTGCACGTCGTCGGAGGGGAACGCGAAGGAGGAGATCGCCTCCACCAGGGCGGCGCCCACCGGGCGGTCGCCGCGGTGCAGCCAGACCGGCACGACCCCGTCCGGGGTGGCGAACTTCTGCTCGTCGGCGGGGCCGTCGATCTCCACGAAGGCGTGCACCCGCGCGCCCACCGGCATTCGCTCCATCGCGGCCGCGATGGCCGGCAGGGCGCTCTCGTCACCGGCCAGCAGGTGCCAACCGGCCGTCGGGTCGGGTGCGTACGCGCCGCCGGGACCGAGGAAGTGGACCAGTTCGCCGGGCTGGACGCGGGCCGCCCACGGACCGGCCAGGCCCTCGTCGCCGTGGACGACGAAGTCCAGGGTCAGCTCCCGGTGGGCGGGGTCCCAGTGACGGACCGTGTACGCGCGCTGGCGCGGCCAGTACTCGCGGTGGTGCGTGGAGCGGATCCGTTCGAGGTCCCAGGGTTCCGCGTAGCGCACGCCCTCGGGCGCGAACAGCAGCTTCACGTAGTGGTCGGTGTACACACCCGCGTCGAAGCCCGACAGTCCGTCACCGCCCAGCACGATCCTGACCATGTGCGGCGTGAGCCGCTCGGTGCGTACGACCACTGCGGTGCCGACAGTGCGGGCGCGTCCTTCTGCCACGGCGTCTCCCTGAACTCCCCTGAAACTTAGGATTACCTAAGTTAGCACCTCACGCGAGCAGTGCGCTGCTCAGGCGCGAGACGGCTCCGCCGAGACCCCACCGATGGGCGAGTGCGTCGACCACCTCGGGCTGCGCCGGAACCCTTGGCAGCGCCGGGTCGAAGGGCGGAAGCGGGACGTCCGAGGCCACCTGGACGACCTTCGGGGCCACCGCCAGGTACGGCCGGGATTCATCGAGCCGCCTACGCTGTGTGGGGGTCAGTTTCGACTTCGGGTCGTCGATCGCGGCGATGATGCCGGCCAGGTCCCCGTAGGCGTCCAGCAGCTTGGCGGCGGTCTTCTCACCGACTCCGGGAACGCCCGGCAGGCCGTCGCTCGGGTCGCCGCGCAACAGGGCCAGGTCCGCGTAACCGGCGCCGTCCACGCCGTACTTCTCGCGCAGCCAGGCCTCGTCCGTCAGCTGGAGCATCCCCACGCCCTTGAGCGGGTACAGGACGCGGCGCTGCCGTGCGTCATCGACCAGCTGGTAGAGGTCCCGGTCGCCGGTGACGATGTCCACCGGGCCGCTCGCGCGGGCGGTGAGCGTGCCGATCACGTCGTCCGCCTCGTACCCGGCGACGCCCACGCGGGCGATGCCGAACGCGTCGAGCGCCGCCTCGATGATCGGCACCTGGGGGGCGAGGGTGTCCGGGGTCTCCTCCACGTCGGGCCCGGATTCCGTCTCCCGGGCGACCCGGTGCGCCTTGTAGGAGGGGATCAGCTCCACCCGCCAGTGGGGCCGCCAGTCGGCGTCCATGCAGGCCACCAGGTCATCGGGGTGGTGGTCGTGGACGAGCCGCCCGATGAAGTCGAGCAGTCCGCGGACGGCGTTGACCGGGGTGCCGTCGGGGGCCTTCACGGAGTCCGGAACGCCGAAGTAGGCGCGGTAGTAGAGGGAAGCGGTGTCGAGGAGCATCAGGCGTCGTGTCGTCACGCTGACGATGATGCCGCACCCGGCCCGGCGGCCCGCGGGTCACCCGCGGTGATCGTTTCGTCACTCCAACAGGTGGCCCGCCGCGCGCGTCCGCGATCTTTCCCGGAGGGTGTGACCACTGGCGGGACGTTCTGCCCGCCCGGCCCCCCGGCCCCCCGGCCGCCCGCCCGTCCGTCGCGCCGGGGCGTGCTCGTCGACGGCGACCGCGTGCTGTGGCGGGCCCCGGCGGCCGCCCCGAGTGACCGGGAGGATACGCGATGTCGCCCGGGGCGGGGTCCGGTACGCCCTTGCACGCGAATCCGGAGGCGGTTGCTGCGTAAGGTGCTTACAGCACACCGATGTGCGACGAGGACAGGGGAGGGCAGCCCCGAAATGAACGGCAAGGAAGACGCAAACATCGCGGACGGCACGGGCGGCAGGGACTGCGGGAACGGTCCCGCCGCCGGAAGCGACAAGGAGAAGGACTCCAAGGAACCGCTGCGGGTGGGAGTGGCCGTCCGCAAGCGGCGCCGTGCCCTGCACCTGACCCTCGCCGCCGTGTCGGCGCGCAGCGGTCTGTCGGTGCCCTTCCTGAGCCAGATAGAGAACGAGCGCGCCCGCCCCAGCATGCGGTCCCTGGAACGGGTCGCCGACGCCCTGGAGACCACCGCGGTCGAGCTGCTGGCCGCCTCCGACACCGCGCGCACCGTGGACCTCGTACGGGCCGGCGACGAGTCCGACCTCACGCCGGTGCCCGGCGTCCGCGCGCTGGTGCGCGGCCACCACCAGCTGCACGCGCTGGAGTTCACCGGGGAGCAGGACGCCGGGCGCGAGTACCAGCACCGCAACGACGAGCTGATGTACGTGGTCTCCGGCGCCTGCCAGGTGGAGGCCGAGGGGCGGGCGTACCGACTGGAGAGCGGCGACGCCCTCTTCCTGTCCGGCGGGGTGCGCCACCGCTGGCGGGCCACCGGTGAGGACACCCGGATCCTGGTCGTCGCGGTCGGTGACCACATCCACGCCACGTCCGAGCCCCCGTCGCCGGGGCACTGAGCCCGTGCGCGTCGTCTCGCTCGTGCCCTCGCTGACCGATGCGGTCGCGGTGAGTGCCCCCGGCCTGCTGGTCGGCGTCACCGACTGGTGCACGCACCCGGCGGACCTCGGGGACGCCGTACGGATCGGGGGGACGAAGAACCCGGACGTACGGGCCGTGCTGGAGCTGCGCCCGGACCTGGTCATCGCCAACGAGGAGGAGAACCGGGCCCCCGACCTGGCGGCGCTGCGCGCGGCCGGGGTGGAGGTGCTGGTCACGGAGGTACGGGACCTCCCGCAGGCGCTGTCCGAACTGGACCGGGTCCTGGTGGGGGCGTTGGGGCTGGAGCGGCCCGGGTGGTTGGCGGACGCCGAGGAGGCCTGGGCGCGGGCGGAGCCGGTGGGGGAACTCACCGCGTTCGTGCCGATCTGGCGGCGACCCTGGATGGTGCTGGGCCGGGACACCTTCGCCGGGGACCTGCTGGCCCGCCTCGGGGTGCGCAACGCGTACGCCGGGCACCCGGAGCGGTACCCGAGGGTGGCCGCGGCGGAGGCCGCCTGGCTCGGCTGCGACCTGGTGGTGCTGCCCGACGAGCCCTACCGGTTCACCGCCGGGGACGGGCCCGAGGCCTTCCCCGGACTGCCCGCCGTGCTGGTCAGCGGCCGTCACCTGGCCTGGTACGGGCCCTCGTTGGTTGAGGCTCCGGCGGTCCTGGCGGCGGCGCTGCGGGCGGCCCTGCGCTGAGCGCCGGCCCACGTCGTACGGAGCGGGGTCAGCGCGGGGCGGCGAGCAGGCGGCCGCCGAACAGGCCGCGCAGGGTGTGCGCGGCGGCGAGCAGCCAGGCGACGAGCAGGCCGACGAAGAGGGCCGCGGCCAGCCAGGAGAACGCGGTCAGGCCGGTGTGGCGGGCCAGTCCGGCGGCGCCGGTGACGCAGGTCCCGACGGGGAAGGTCAGCGCCCACCAGGTCATCGCGAAGGGCATCCCGGCGCGGGCGGCGCGCACCAGCATCGCCGACGCCAGGGCCAGCCACAGCAGGGCGAAGCCCATGACGGGGACCCCGTAGACGACCGCGAAGGCACCGAACGCCCCGGCGTACGGGGCCTGGACGGCGCCCGGAGCCACGTCGGCGAGCTGGTTGACGGCGGTGGCGGACTGGCCGAGGGGACCCAGGACCAGGAACAGGGTGGGGGTCAGCGCCAGCGGCAGCGGGCCGCTGACGATCAGCCGGCCGAGGATCAGGGGGAGCAGCATCAGGGTCGCCAGCAGGCTGACGCCGAACATGGCGTAGCAGGCGAGCAGCATCGCCTCGCGGAGCTGACCGGCGGGCAGGTGGGGTATCAGCAGCGGGCCCACGGCGGCGGAGACCATCGGGGCGACCACGGGCAGCAGCCAGACGGGCGTGGCCTGGGACGCCCGGACCTCGTGGCGGACCACCATCAGGTAGGGCACGACCACGGCCATGACCAGGGCGATCACGGTGCCGGTGGAGAACAGCACGACGTCGGCGGCGAGGGCGGCGCGGTCCCCGATCAGGTCCTTGCCGACGATCATCGTGCCCGCGCCGACGGCCAGCAGGGCCATCGACAAACAGCCGTAGAAGGGCGCGACGGCCGGGTCGAGCAGATGGGCCCGGGCCTGGTCGCGGTGGTGGAGCCAGTGCCCGGCGCGGGCGAGGAGCAGGACGAGCAGGGCGACGGCCGACAGTGCCCACACCAGCTGACAGGCCGTGCGCTGGCCGGGCAGCTGGTACGGGAGGGTCGCGCCGGCGTTGGCGATGATGGCCGTACCCATGACGCAGGCGTACCAGTTCGGGCCGAGGTGGCGCAGCGCCGGGGCCCTGTGGGCCCGGGGTGCGGTCGTGGTGCGGGTGCCGGGGGCGGCGGTGGTGGTGCGGGTGGCGCGGGTCGGCGCGAGGGTGGTGGCCATGGGTCCAGCCTGGTCCCGGGGGCCGGGGGTGGGCAGAGGTCGCATCCCTATGAGGCCATAAGCTGATGTTATGGGTAATGACGAGTGGGTTCCGCTGGCGCACCGCGTGCCGGATCTCGGCGCGCTGGAACTGCTGCTCGCGGTCGCCCGCGTCGGCAGCCTGAGCGGTGCGGCGCGGCGGATGGGCATCACCCAGCCCGCCGCGAGCAGCCGGATCCGGGCCATGGAGACCCGGTTGGGCGTGGCCCTCGTCGACCGGTCCCCGCGCGGGTCGACCCTGACGGCCGAGGGCGCGCTGGTCACGGACTGGGCCCGGCGGGTGGTGGAGGCGGCCGAGGCGCTCGACGCGGGCGCGCAGGCGCTACGGGGCCGTCGCGACTCGCGGCTGCGGGTGGCGGCCAGCATGACCATCGCGGAGTACCTGTTGCCCGGGTGGCTGATCGCCCTGCGCGGGGACCGGCCCGGTACGGCGGTGTCCCTGCACGCGGGGAACTCGGCGGACGTCGCCACGCGGGTCCTCGCGCACGACGCGGACCTGGGCTTCGTGGAGGGGCTGTCCGTGCCGGAGGGGCTGGACTCGGCGGTCATCGCCCAGGACCGGCTCGTCGTCGCGGTGGCGCCCTCGCACCCCTGGGCGCGGCGCACCCGGGCGGTGGCGGCGGCCGAGCTGGCGCGGACCCCGCTGATCCTGCGGGAGCGGGGTTCGGGCACCCGGCAGGTGCTCGACGCGGCGCTGGCGGGGTGCGGGGGACTGGCGGAGCCCCTGCTGGAGCTGGCGTCGACCACGGCCGTGAAGGCGGCGGCCGTCAGCGGCGCCGGGCCGTGCGTGCTGTCGGAGCTCGCGCTGGGGGACGAGCTGGCCGGGCGGCGGCTGGTGGCCGTCCCCGTCGCGGGCGCCGACCTGGCCCGGGCCCTGCGTGCGGTGTGGCCCACCGGCAACCGCCCGGCCGGCCCGGCTCGCGACCTGCTGTCCCTGACGCGGGGCCGGCCGTAGTCGGCGGTGGCCAGGCGGGTGGCCGGCGCGGGCCCGGCGCGGGCCCGGCCGGGGCGGCGGGTCCGGGCTCAGCCGGTCGAGTCGGCGGTGGCCGGGCGGGTGGCCGGCGCGGCCTCGGCGCGGGCCCGGCCGGGGCGGCGGGTCCGGGGTCAGCCGGTCGTGGCGGTCGTGAGGGTGCGCGGGGTCCCGTACGGGGAGCGGGCGCCCGCCGCTTCGACCAGGGCCGCCATCACGCGGGTGTCCTTGTCGCGTTCCGGGTGCCACTGGACGCCGACCACCCACGGCGCCGGGTCGGGGAGTTCGATCGCCTCCACCGTGCCGTCCAGGGCGTACGCCGAGACGACCAGGTCCCGGCCCAGCCGGTCCACCGCCTGGTGGTGGTAGGTGGGCACCTCGGCCTCCTCGGGGACGAGCGCCGCGTACCGGGTGCCGGCGACCGGCCGTACCGGATGCCGACCGGCGATCCCCGGGGTGTCGGCGTGGCCGTCGATGTGTTGGACCAGGGTCCCGCCCAGGACGACGTTCAGGGCCTGCATGCCCCGGCAGATGCCCAGCACCGGCGTACCGGAGTCCAGGGCCGCCGCGAGCAGCGCCAGCTCCCACGCGTCGCGGACCGTCGCCGGGGCGCCGGTGCGCGGGTCGCGCTCGGCCCCGTAGTGGACCGGGTCCACGTCGGGTCCGCCCGCCACGACCAGGCCGTCCACCCGCTCCAGCACCTCCGCCGCCCGCCCCGGTTCGTCCGGCGGCAGCAGCACGGCCGCGCCGCCCGCCGCCTGGACGAGCGCGTGGTAGTCGGCGGGGACGAGGGACGTGGGCAGGTCCCACACGCCGTAGCGGGTGGACGCCTCCACGTACGTGGTGATGCCGATGAGCGGCCTGGGCACGGGTGTACCTCCGGTGGTGGTGCCGAACGGTGGTGCTCGGTGAGCGGGCGGGCGGGACGGATCGGGAGCCGTCGGGGCCCAGGGTTTCAGTCCCGGGTCAACTCCGCCTCGGCTTCCGCGAGCGCGGCGAACTCCTCCTCCGGCGCCGAGGCGACCAGCCGGCGCCGGCTGTAGACGGCGAAGTAGGCGAGGGCGACGGCGTAGACGCCGAGCGCGATGAACGCCGCGTCCTTGTCCACCAGGAAGGTCGCGACCAGTGCCGACAGGGCCAGCACGAACGCGACGGACGAGGTCAGCACGCCGCCCGGGGTCCGGTACGGGCGCTCCAGGCCCGGCTCCCGGCGGCGCAGCACGATGTGCGACAGGGCCATCAGGGCGTACGAGATCGTCGCGCCGAACACCGCGATGTTCAGCATCCGGGCGCCGTTGCCGGTGGCCGCCGCGAGGGCGAAGCCGATCGCGCCCGGGATCACCAGACCGAGGTACGGGGCCTTGCGCTTCGAGGTCAGCGACAGGAAGCGCGGCAGGTACCCGGCCCGGGAGAGGGCGAACAGCTGGCGCGAACCGGCGTAGATGAGCGAGAAGAACGAGGCGACCAGGCCCGCCAGCCCCGCGTAGTTGACGAACCGGCTCAGCGCGGTCGGCCCGCCGTCCCCCTCCAGCGCCACGACGAGCGGGTTGCCGGCGCTCCGTACCGCGTCGGCGCCCTGGGCGCCGGTGGCGGCGAAGAAGGTGATCAGGGCGAGCAGGGTCAGGACGCCCATCGAGATGGCGAGGGCCTTCGGCATCGAGCGGACCGGGTCCTTGGCCTCCTCGGCGGCCAGCGGCACGCCCTCGACGCCGAGGAAGAACCACATGCCGAACGGGAAGGCCGCCCAGATGCCGAGGACACCGAACGGCAGCCACGAGCTCGCTCCGAACGCGCTCGTGTCCACCGCGATGTCGTCGAGCGAGGACGCGTCGAACTCGGTGAACGCGCCGACCGCGAAGATCAGCAGCGCGGCCACGGCGATGGCGGTGACGACGAGGCTGAAGCGCAGCGCCTCGCCCACGCCCCACAGGTGGACGCCGATGAAGACGACGAAGCAGCCGAGGTAGACCGGCCAACTGGAGGTCAGGCCGAAGAGGCCCAGTGACTCGACGTAGTCGCCGATGAAGATGACGATCGCCGCCGGGGCCAGGATGTACTCGATCAGGATGGCCGTGCCGGTCAGGAAGCCGCCCCAGGGGCCCAGCGCCCGCCGGGCGAAGCCGTAGCCGCCGCCCGCCGTCGGCAGGATCGTGGACAGCTCGGCGAGGGAGAACACCAGGCAGGCGTACATGACGCCCATCAGGACGGTCGCGATGGCCAGGCCGCCGAAGCCGCCCTTGTCGAGGCCGACGTTCCAGCCGGAGAAGTCCCCGGAGACGACGTACGCGACGCCGAGTCCGGTCAGCAGCAGCCAACCGGCGCTGCCGCGCCGCAGGGTACGTCGGCGCAGGTACTCGGCGTCCGCGCCGCCGGGGGAGCCGCCGCCGGGGGAGCCCGACCCGGCTGGTGTCTTCGCGGTCACGGGTGCGATGTCGTCGGCCATGTGCGCTCCTGCCTAGGGCAATGGTTGTGAGGCGTACCTTTGCGGCAGGGGAGTGGAGCGCGCAAGACCCTTGCGTTAAACAGGGGTTACGAAACCCTCCCGGTCACGACCCGTCACCAACTGTCACCACCCATCGCCACCGGGCACTCTTGGTCGCGGCGCTCGCGCGCGGCTCGCCCCGCCCCGCGTGTCGTCGCTCCGGCCCCGCCTCACGCGAGGAACCCGCGCAGCAGGGCCGCCGTGCCGCAGCAGTGCTCGCGCATGGTTTCGCGCGCCCCGTCGGCGTCGCCCTCCAGGACCGCCTCGACCAGGGCCGAGTGCTGCTGCTGCGAGTGCTCCAGGTTGCGCACCAGCAGCGGTATGCAGTCCAGCAGGTCGTTCACGCTCGCGCGGACGGCCGCGTACTGGGCCGTCAGCGTGGCGGAGCCGGCCAATTCGCACAGGGTCAGGTGGAAGAGGGTGTCCTGGCGGCGGTAGTCGGTGAGCGGGGCGTCGTGGGTGGCGGCCAGGGCGCGCAGCAGCCGTTCGGAGCCCTCCTCGGTCAGCCCCTGCGAGGCGCACAACCCCGCCGCGCCGACCTCCAGCACCTCGCGGAAGCGCAGCGCGTCCTCGATGTCCACCCCGGCGACGCGTCGCCGCAGCTCCTCCTCGGCGCCGCCCGCCGGGGTGTCGGGGCGGGCCAGGACGAAGGTTCCGCCGTACCGGCCGCGCCGCGCCTCGACCAGGCCCTGGTCCTGGAGCACCTTCAGGACCTCGCGCAGGGTGACCCGGCTGATCCCCATCCGCTCCGCGAGTTCCCGCTCCGGCGGGAGCCGTTCGCCGCCCGGCACCAGGCCCAGCCGGACCACCTGGAGGATCTGTTCGAGGGCCTCCTCGAAACCGTTGCCCGCCCGGACCTGCCGCAGCACCGGATTCAGTCGTGCGATCGAGCCACCCTCGCTCGTCGTGTCGGTCATCTCGGCCCCTCCCCTTCCCAAGCAATGGTTCTATTCAATACCTTAGGCCTCCTCGGCTCACCGAAGGAGAGATTCCAGTGGTAGACCGCAAGCCGCCGCTCGCGCCCGAGGAGCTCCGCGCCCTCGTCGCCAGCGGTGAGATCGACACCGTCGTCCTGGCCTTCCCCGACATGCAGGGACGCCTCCAGGGCAAGCGGTTCGCCGCACAGTTCTTCCTCGACGAGGTCCTCGCCCACGGCACCGAGGGCTGCAACTACCTCCTCGCCGTCGACACCGACATGAACACCGTCGACGGCTACGAGATGTCCTCCTGGGACCGGGGCTACGGCGACTTCGCCATGCACCCCGACCTCGACACGCTGCGCCGCATCCCCTGGAACCCCGGCAGCGCCTTCGTCCTCGCCGACCTCGCCTGGAGCGACGGCACGTCCGTCGTCGCCGCGCCCCGACAGATCCTGCGCCACCAGTTGGAGCGGCTCGGCGAACTGGGGTACACCGCGATGGTCGGCACGGAACTGGAGTTCATGGTCTTCCAGGACACCTACGAACAGGCCTGGAACGCCAACTACCGCGGCCTGACCCCCGCCAACCAGTACAACATCGACTACTCCGTCCTCGGCACCGGCCGCGTCGAGCCCCTGTTGCGCCGCATCCGCAACGAGATGCAGGCCGCCGGACTCGTCGTCGAGTCCGCCAAGGGCGAGTGCAACCTCGGCCAGCACGAGATCGTCTTCCGCTACGACGAGGCGCTCACCACCTGCGACCAGCACGCCGTCTACAAGACCGGCGCGAAGGAGATCGCCGCCCAGGAGGGCGTCTCGCTCACCTTCATGGCCAAGTACGACGAGCGCGAGGGCAACTCCTGCCACATCCACCTCTCCCTGGCCGACACCGACGGGCACAACGCGATGGCCGGTGACGGAGAAGACGCCGAACACGGAATGTCACCCGTGATGCGGCACTTCCTGGCCGGCCAGCTGGCCGCGCTGCGCGACTTCTCCCTTCTCTACGCCCCGAACATCAACTCGTACAAGCGTTTCCGCCCGGGATCCTTCGCCCCGACCGCCGTCGCCTGGGGCGTGGACAACCGGACCTGCGCCCTGCGCGTGGTCGGTCATGGCCGCTCCATGCGCTTCGAGAACCGCCTCCCCGGCGGCGACGTCAACCCCTACCTTGCCGTCGCCGGCCTGGTCGCGGCCGGGCTGTACGGCATCGAGAACCGCCTGGAACTCCCCGACTCCTGTCCGGGCAACGCCTACACCGCCGACTACGCGCACGTCCCCACGACCCTGCGGGAGGCGGCGGAACTCTGGGAGAACAGCGAGATCGCCAAGGCGGCGTTCGGCCCCGAAGTCGTCGCGCACTACCGGAACATGGCCCGCGTCGAACTCGACGCCCACGACTCCGCCGTCACCGACTGGGAACTGCGCCGCTCCTTCGAACGCCTGTAACCGGCCGCGGCGCACCCGCACGCATCGCACACCGCACCACCCGCCCCGAAGAACCTGAGAGGCACCACGTGTCCGAAGTGCTGGACCCTGTCCGGTTGACAGTGCTGAACCCGGCCACCGAGGAAGTCGTCGCCACCGTCCCGACCGCCACACGGGACGACGTCGACGCCGCCGTCGTACGAGCCGCCGCCGCCCAGCGCGGCTGGGCCGCCGCCGCCCCCGCGGACCGGGCCCGACTCCTGCGCCGCTTCGCCGCGATCGTCGACGCGCACGTCGAGGAACTCGCCCTCCTGGAGGTCCGTGAGGCCGGCCACACCCTCGGCAACGCCCGCTGGGAAGCGGGCAACGTACGCGACCTGCTCGACTTCGCCGCCGGCGGCGTCGAACGCCTCTCCGGCCGACAGATCCCGGTCGCCGGCGGCATCGACGTCACCTTCCTCGAACCCCTCGGCGTCATCGGCGTGATCGCCCCCTGGAACTTCCCGATGCCGATCGCCGCCTGGGGCCTGGCCCCCGCCCTGGCCGCGGGCAACGCCGTCCTCCTCAAACCCGCGGAGACCACCCCGCTCACCGCCCTGCGCCTGGCCGAACTCGCCCTCGAAGCCGGGATCCCCGAGCACCTCTTCCAGGTGCTCCCCGGCCACGGGTCCGTCACCGGTGAAGCGCTCGTCGAACACCCCGGGGTCGCCAAGATCGTCTTCACCGGCTCCACCGGCGTCGGCAAGCGCATCATGGCCAAGTGCGCCGACCGGGTGAAACGGGTCACCCTCGAACTCGGCGGCAAGAGCCCCAACATCGTCTTCGCCGACGCCGACCTCGAAGCCGCCGCGGGCGCCGCCCCCATGGCCTTCCTCGACAACACCGGCCAGGACTGCTGCGCCCGCACCCGGATCCTCGTCCAGCGCTCCGTGTACGACCGGTTCCTCGCGCTCGTCACCCCCGGCATCGAATCGGTCGTCGTCGGCGACCCGCTCGACGAGAAGACGCAGATGGGCCCGCTCATCTCCCGCGCCCAGCTCGACCGCGTCCGCTCCTACGTCACCGACGACCTCACCGCCGTCCGCGGCTCCGCCCCCGAGGGCCCCGGCTTCTGGTACCCGCCCACCCTCGTCACCGACGCCGCCGCCACCGCGCCCGTCGCCGTCGAGGAGGTCTTCGGGCCGGTCGCCGTCGTCCTGCCCTTCGAGGACGAGGAGGACGCCGTACGCCTGGCCAACGCGACCGAGTACGGCCTCTCCGGCTCCCTGTGGACCCGCGACGTCGGCCGCGCCCTGCGCGTCTCTCGCGCCGTCGCCGCGGGCAACCTCTCCGTCAACTCGCACAGCAGCGTCCGCTACTGGACCCCCTTCGGCGGCTACAAACAGTCCGGACTCGGCCGCGAACTCGGCCCGGACGCCCTCACCGCCTTCACCGAAACCAAGAACGTCTTCATCAGCACGGAGGCCTGACCACCATGACCAGCCAGACCAACGAAGAGATCGTCTGCCGCCGCCTGGTCGGCCGCACCGCCGTCATCACCGGGGCCGGCAGCGGCATCGGCCTGGCCACCGCCCGTCGCCTCGCCTCCGAAGGCGCCAACGTCGTCTGCGCCGACATCGACCCGGTCGCCGGCAAATCCGCCGCCGAAGAGGTCGGCGGCACCTTCGTCCAGGTCGACGTCACCGACAAGGAACAGGTCGACGCCCTGTTCAAGACGGCCCACGACACCTACGGCTCCGTCGACATCGCCTTCAACAACGCCGGCATCTCGCCCCCGGACGACGACTCCATCCTCACCACCGAGCTCGACGCCTGGCGCCGCGTCCAGGACGTCAACCTCACCTCCGTCTACCTCTGCTGCAAGGCCGCCCTGCCCTACATGCGGGCCCAGGGTCGCGGCTCCATCATCAACACCGCCTCCTTCGTGGCCATCATGGGCGCCGCCACCTCCCAGATCTCCTACACCGCCTCCAAGGGCGGCGTCCTCGCCATGACCCGCGAACTCGGCGTCCAGTTCGCCCGCGAGGGCATCCGCGTCAACGCCCTGTGCCCCGGACCGGTCAACACCCCGCTGCTCCAGGAACTGTTCGCCAAGGACCCCGAGCGCGCCGCCCGCCGCCTCGTGCACATCCCGCTCGGCCGGTTCGCCGAGCCCACCGAGATCGCCGCCGCCGTGGCCTTCCTCGCCAGCGACGACTCCTCCTTCGTCAACGCCACCGACTTCCTCGTCGACGGCGGCATCGCCGGCGCGTACGTCACCCCCCTGTAGCCGACCGGGACGCCGCGCACGTCCACCCGTACCGCACCCTCCCGACAGCCGGGCGTCGCACGACGCCCGGCTGTCGTGTTCCCCGTCCCCCGGGCCCGTGTCCCCCCGGCCCCCGTCCCGACGACCTTCGACCGACCTTCGGAAGACCTTCACCGGAATCAGGAGCGTCCACCCAGTGACCCGAACCGGTACCACCCGGCGCCTGCGGGCCTGCCTCGCCGCCGGCACCGCCGTCTGCGGCCTCCTCGCCGCCGGACCCGCCGCCCACGCGGCCCGCCCCGCAGCGCACTGCGTCACCCCGAAGCTCGCGGCCGGCTGGTACGGGGACAACCGCGCCCGCCTCCAGGAACTCATCGACCGCCACGGCGACTGCGACCCGTACCGCCCCGGCCGCACCAAGCCCGTCGCCGTCTTCGACTGGGACAACACCGTCGTCAAGAACGACGTCGGCGACGCCACCCTGTTCTGGCTGCTGCGCAACGGGAAGATCCGCCAGCCCGCCCGCGGCGACTGGTCCACCACCAGCCGCCACCTCACCCCCGCCGCCGCCCGAGCCCTCGCCGACGCCTGCGGTCCCCTCGCCCGCCCCGGCGACCCCCTGCCCACCGCCGCCGCCCGCGGCGCGGCCTGCGCCGACGAGGTCAAGGCCGTCTACGGCACCTCCGCGACCCGCACCGGCGTCGCCGCCTTCGCGGGCTGGGACCGCCGCACCACCGAACCCGCCTACGCCTGGCTGCCCCAGCTCATGCAGGGCTGGACCGCCCGAGAGGTACGCGGCTTCGCGGCCGCCGCCCGCACCGAGAACCTCGCCGCGCCCATCGGCGCCGAACAACGGGTCGGCACCGGCACGGCCACCGGCTGGGTCCGCTACTACGAGCAGCAGAAGGACCTCATCGCGACGCTGCGCCGGGCCGGCTTCGACGTCTGGATCAGCTCGGCCTCCCCGCAACCCGTCGTCGAGGTCTGGGCTCGGGGCGTCGGCATACCCGCCGACCACGTCATCGGCATCCGCAACACCACCACCCGCGACGGCCGCCTCACCCCGCACCTCCAGGGCTGCGGATCCGTACGCGACGGAGCCGACACGATGATCACCTACATCGACGGCAAGCGCTGCTGGATCAACCAGGAGGTCCTCGGGATCCGCGGCCCGGCCGCCGAACAGGTCCAACCGGCCGCCCGCCGCCAGGTCTTCGCCGCCGGGGACTCCGACACCTACATCTCCTTCCTGCGCGACGCGACCGCCCTGCGCCTGGTGGTCAACCGCAACAAGAACGAGGTCATGTGCCGGGCCTACGACAACAGCGACGGCAAGTGGATCGTGAACCCGATGTTCATCGAACCCAAGCCCCGCAGGAGCGGCCCCTACCCCTGCTCCACCACCGGCTGGACCGGGCCCGACGGAACCCCCGGACCCGTCCGGCGGGGCGACGCGAGCGTCATCCCCGACCAGCCGGACACGGTCTTCCGGCCCTGACCGGCCGCCCCGCGCGCTACAGGAAGGTGCGGCCCTCGCCCCGGTACGTCGGGGCGGTGGCCGTCACCCGGTCGCCCTCGACCAGGTGCAGGGCGTCGAACCGCTCGCACAGCTCACCGGCCTTCGCGTGCCGGAACCACACCCGGTCCCCGATCAACAGGTCGTCCGCCGGACTCCCCAGCAGCGGCGTCTGCACCTCGCCCGCCCCCTCCTGCGGGTCGTAGCGCAACCCCTCCGGCAGGTACGGCACGGGCAGCCGGTCCGCACCCGGCGCACCCGACGCCGGATAGCCCCCGCCGAGGACCGTCACCACGCCCACCCCGGGCCGGCGCACCACCGGCTGCGCGAACAGGGCCGCGGGCCGGCCGCGGAACGAGGTGTAGTTGTCGAAGAGCCGCGGTACGTAGAGCCCCGACCCGGCGGCGATCTCCGTCACCGCGTCCTCGGCGGCCGTCTGCTGCACGCTGCCGGTGCCACCGCCGTTGACGAACTCCAGATCCGGCACCACCGCGCGGACCGCCCGCACCGCCTCGGCCCGCCGGGCCGCCAGCTCCTTGCGGGCCGCGCCCTGCATCAGCCGGATCATCCGTGAGCGCACCGGCCTCCCGGCCAACGCGTCCCCGACACCGGCGACGTGCCCCTCGTAGCCCATCAGCCCCACCACCCGGAACCCCGGCCGCGCCGCCACCGCCCGCGCCAGCGCGGCCAGTTGCTCCGGCTCCCGCAGCGGCGAACGCCGCGCCCCGACCCGTACCCGGCCGCCGAGCAGGTGCAGCGCGGTGTCCAACTCCAGGCAGACGCGGACCTCCTGCGTCCCGCCGTCCCGCGCCCGGTCGATCAGCTCCAGCTGCGCCGGATCGTCCACCATCACCGTCACGGCCCCGGCCAGCTTCGGATCCCCGGCGAGCTCCGCGAAGGCGGCCCGGTCCGCGGACGGGTAGGCGAGCAGGACGTCCTCGAACCCCGAGCGGGCCAACCACAGCGACTCGGCGAGCGTGTACGACATGATCCCGGCGAACCCGGGCCGCGCCAGGACCCGTTCGAGCAGCGCCCGACACCGTACGGACTTGCTGGCGACCCGGACCGGCTTGCCGCCGGCCCGGCGCACGAGATCGTCGGCGTTGGCGTCGAACGCGTCGAGGTCCACGATGGCCAGCGGCGCTTCGAGGTGCGCGGTCGCCCGGTCGTACCGGGCCCGGTCGGAAGTCATGCCCGGCAGCTTGCCAGATGGCCCTACCCGTGGGTAGGCCCCGGAGCGGGCCGCTCCGAGTGCCCCGGCGCGGGGGCGCCGCTCGCGGGCGCGCGCCCGACCGGCGTGCTCCGGGGCGGACGGCCCGCGCCGGTCACGGCCCCCGCGACCCCGTCCCCACCGGGGCGCGGGCCCCGTAGAGTACGGGGCAGGCAGCCGTACGGAAGCGGGGGGCGGAGCCGCCGGATGACCACGTCGACACCACGGACCGCTCACCTCGGTGAGCCCGTTCCCCCCGCGCCCACCGAACGGCCCGCCCCCGAGGGTCGGGCGCCGCGCCGCGCCGGCCGGACCGCCGCCGCCGTCCTGAGCGCCCTCCTCGGCGCTGGCCTGCTCGCCGGGGCCGCCGCCACCGCCTGGAGCGAACACCGCGACGCGCGGCGCCCGTTGCCGCCGGACGCCGCCTACCGGCAGGCCGCCTCGCTCTGGCGGTCCGCCCCCGTGGACAGCCTGCTGCCACCGCGGGTGGACGCCGCCGGGGCCGGCCCCGGCGGAGCCGACCGCAACTGGACCCGGACCGCGCTCGCGCCCGACGCGGACTGCGCCGCCGCCCTCACCGCCGACTGGCGGGCCGCGCTCGCCGCCACCGGCTGCACCCGCGTGCTCCGCGCCACCTACACCGACGCCACCCGCAGCTCGCTGGTCACCGTCGGCCTGGTCTTCACCCCCGCCGACTCCGTCACCATGGACGGGCTCCGCGGCCGGCTGCCCGCCCCGCCCGCCTACGCGTACGCCGACACCCGCCGGGCCGCCTGGAGCACGAGCGTCGTCGCCGGGGCCCCCGTCCTCGTCTACACCGTCTCCGCCTTCGCCGACGGGCGCGCCATGGACGGACCCGCCCCCGCCGAGGAGGCGGCCCACCCGAGCGCCACCGGAGTCGTCACCGAAGCGGGCCTCGGCCACGACGCCACATCCCTCGCCGCCCGCTTCGAACGTGCCCTGTCCACCCTCGCCGCCCCACCCACGGCCTCGGCGCCCCCGCCCACGGAGCCCACCCGATGACCGACCCCCGCCCCGCCGCCGGCCACCCCCGCGCCCGGGGTCGCCGCGAGCGGCCCGCGCGGATCGTCGGAGCCGTCGCGCTGGCCGCCCTGGTCACCTTCACCGCCGTGCACCCCGTCGCCGCCGACACCATCCGCGACCGGCAGTGGGGGCTGCTGGCCCTGCGCGCCGAGGAGGCCTGGGGCACCACACAGGGCGACGGGGTCACCGTCGCCGTCCTCGACACCGGCGTCGACGCCGGCCACCCCGACCTCGCCGGACAGGTCCTGGAGGGCAGCGACCTCGTCGGCATGGGCGCCGGCCGCGGCGACCGCTCCTGGGGTCGCCACGGCACCGCGATGGCGAGCATCATCGCGGGCCGCGGCCACGGCCCCCACCGCGGCCAGGGCGTCCTCGGCGTCGCGCCCCAGGCGAAGATCCTCCCGGTCCGGGTGATCCTGGAGGAGGGCGACCCCGGCCGCGACGAGGCCCGCGACGCCAAGTCCGGCGCTCTCGCCGAAGGCATCCGCTGGGCCGCCGACCACGGCGCCGACGTCATCAACCTGTCGCTAGGCGACGACAGCGACTCCGCCCACCACGAGGCCGCCGAGGACGAGGCCGTCCAGTACGCCCTCGGCAAGGGCGTGGTCGTCGTCGCCTCCGCCGGCAACGGCGGCGAACGCGGCGACCGCACCTCCTACCCCGCCGCCTACCCCGGGGTGATCGCCGTCGCGGCCGTCGACCGGCAGGGCCGCAAGGCCCCCTTCTCCACCCGGCACTGGTACGCCACCGTCAGCGCCCCCGGCGTCGACGTCGTGATCGCCGACCCCGACCGCTCCTACTACGAGGGCTGGGGCACCAGCGCCGCCGCCGCCTTCGTGTCCGGAGCCGTCGCCCTCGTCAAGGCCGCCCACCCGGACCTGTCCCCGGCCCAGGTCAAGAAGCTGTTGGAGGACACCGCCGCCGACGGCCCGGTGGGCGGTCGTGACGACGCCCGCGGCCACGGCACCGTCGATCCCGTCGCCGCCCTCCAGGCAGCCGGCGCGCTGCGCCCCGAGGCGCCCGTGCCGTCCCCCGTCCCGGCTGCCGGCCGGTACTTCGGGCCCGGACCCGAACCGGTCCGCCCCACCGAGCGGTCCGCCCGCCTCGGCGCCCCGGCCGCGGCCGTCGCGGGGCTCGCCCTGCTCGGGGTGGCGGGCGTCCTGGCCCGGCGTCCGCGCACCGCACGGCGGGATAGGCTCGGGTAATTGTGGCGACCAAGAACATTCCCGATCCCGGTTTCTCCGACGACGACGGCACCGCCGATCCCCGGCTGAGCGCGGCCCTGGCCGCCTGGGCCGCGGACCGCGCGGCCGAGCCGCAGGTGCTCGCGGCCCTGAAGGACGCCCGCCTGCTGGTGCCCGTCGTGGCGATGCTCGGCGAGGTCGAGACCGACCCCGGGACCGGCCTCCAGCGTGAGAAGACCAGCGACATGGCCGTCCCCACCCTGACGGCCGGCGACCGGCGGGCCCTGCCGGCCTTCACCTCGATCGCCTCGCTCGCCCTGTGGGACCCGGCCGCCCGACCGGTCGCCGTCCCCCTGCACCAGGCCCTCGCCGCCGCCGCGCACGAGAAGGCCGACACGATCGTCGTCGACCTGGCCGGTCCCGTCCCCTACCAGCTCACCGGCTCCGCGCTGCTCGCGCTGGCCGAGGGCCGCACCGAAGCCGGCCCGCTGGCCGACCCCGCCGTACGGGAGGCCGTACGGGCCGTCGTGGCGGCGGACCCCGCCGTGCTCCGCGCCCACCTGGTCCGCTCCGGCGCCGGCTCCGACGGCACCCTCGCCGTGGTGCTCTCCGACGAGGCCGGCCGGGCACCCGAGGCCGCCGCCCGCCGGGTCGCCGAGGCGCTGGCCGCGGACGAGACCCTGCGCGCCAGGCTCGTACGGGGTCTGGACCTGGCGCTGCTCCCGCCGCAGGGCCCGGTCCCGCCGGGGGAGCCCCTCTTCAGCCGCTGACCGGAGCCCGGCCCGGACACGAACGCCGGACACGAACGCCCGACACGAACGCCGGACACGAGCGTCGCGAGCGCGGCGCACGATTGAGGGCCCGGCCCCCTGGAACCTTCCAGGGGGCCGGGCCCT
>NZ_JBEZKS010000059.1:0-54707 GCF_040651775.1 Streptomyces sp. NPDC048383 | reverse complement strand
GCGGGTCGGCAGCGTGGAGGGGAAGGCCTCCAACGACTCGGCGATCTCGATCTGCGCCTCCTCCTGGACGCGGGCGCGCTCCAGGAGGACGGGCATCCTGCTTCGCAGGCCTGGGTGACCCCGTTTCACGGGGTTCGGGCCTTCGGCCCGTTGGGTGGGTCCGCTCCGCTCCCCCACCCCAGGTCCTTCCGGCTTCGCCTCCAAGACCAGCCCGCTGCGCGGGCGGCTGGCTACGGGAAGGGGCTGCGGCTGTAACCCGCTACCGGAGGGGGCGGTCTCGGGCGCAGGATGAGCGCATGCTCCCTCCCCGACTGCTGTGGCGCGACCCCCGGCCTATCCCCCGGTTCAATCGGCAGGATCCCGTGACCCAGATCGTCCGTGATCCCGGCCTCTACGAGCCGAGCGATGAGGACAACTGCTCAGCGTTCGGGTACTTCTGCCAGACCCATGACTGCTTCTACTTGGACAAGGCCTGTGAGGAAGGACCGCACCTCATCGCCCTGGACTGCCAAGACCACGGGCCCGAGAGCGTGTGGCCGCAACCACTCATGCTGATGTTCCCAGAAGGGTTCGACCCCCCACTGAGCGACGCGCAACTGGCCTGGGCGGAGGCCGCGTGGTGACGCTGTCCAGGCATGATCAGTCTTTGTAGATCGGCTGACCATTCTTCTCCCTGGCCAGCTTGCTGCGGTGGTGGCGTTGAAGCAGCTCATGCACCTCCCCGCAAGAGAGCCCGCGACAGGATCATCTGTCACCTCTTTCAGGTTGCACGAAGCCGCCGTACCGCGGTGGAGCTCCCGCCGAATCTGGACGGGGCAGCACACGGAGAGCGTCGTCCCAGTACAGTCATCAGTGTGCATCATGCGGGATCTGATGCGTGTAGCTGTGTAGGATCCCGAGAAACCGCTACCCCCTCCCCTGGCGGAGTTTTCCGCCACTTCGTTTCAGTGGAGTGCCGAATGCAGAAGTCTGGTGACATCGTACTGCGTCCTCACCAGGGGGAAGCGGTGGAGGCGATTGTCCGGGGGCTCGATATTCCGCCCGGGAAACGGATTCCGGAGGCCGGTCTACGGGCCACGGTGGTGGCGGCATGCGGGACCGGAAAGACGTTCATCGCCGCCGCTGCGGCGCTCCGTCTGGCCCGGCATGGACGGGTCTTGGTATTGCTGCCGACGCTGGATCTACTGACGCAGACGGCCCGGGAATGGCGGCTGGCCGGCCATACCGGGCCCGCGGTGGCGGTGTGCTCGCTGGGGGACGACCCCGCCCTGTGGGCCCTTGGGGTGCGCGCGACGACGTCGGCGCCGCAGCTCGGGCTGTGGCATGGCCGGGGCCCGGTCACCGTCTACGCCACCTACGCCTCCCTGCCGGTCCTGGCCGAAGCGCACGAGGGCGCGTACGGGTTGCCGATGGACGTTTTCGACCTCGTGGTCGTCGACGAGGCGCACCGGACGTCGGGCTCGGCGGGGAAGGCGTGGGCGGACATCCACCACCAGGACGTCATCCCGGCGATGCGCCGGCTCTACATGACCGCCACACCCCGGATCTGGAAGGAACGCCCGACCCGGTCGCGGACCGAGCAGGAGCTGTACGAGGCGCAGCAGTCGGTTGTGGATGAGGAGACGCCGGGACGGACCCGCCCGGTGCGGGACCCGCTGCCACGTGAGATGGCCTGCTCCATGGACGATGAGAGCGTGTTCGGGCCGGTCGTCTACGAGCTGTCCCTCGCTGACGCCGTCGCCCGCGGGCTCTTGGCCAAGTACCAGATCGTCGTCGCCGAGCTCACCGATCCCGTCGTCACCCCGGAGCGGCTGGTGGGCGTCGAACGCTACGAGGAGCAGCTGCGCGGGGAGCGGCTCGGGGCCATGCAGACCACGCTGCTGGAGACCATGGCCGCTCATGGCCTGCGGACGACGATCACCTTCCACCACCGCACGGTCGAGGCGGAGGCCTTCGCGGCCGGGCTGCCCCGGGTCGCGGCCCGGCTCCACGCCGTGGATCCGGAGCGGCATCCCGAGCGGGTGTGGGCGGGGTGGCTGTGTGGGGAGCACGAGGGCTCCCACCGGCAGTCCGTACTGGGCGACTTCGGGCGCCGGGCCGGGCGCGCCGTGCTGTCGAACTGCAAGGTCCTCGGCGAGGGCGTCGACATCCGCGCCACCGACTCCGTCGCCCTCATCGACCCGAAGGGCTCGGCCGTCGACATCGTCCAAGCCATCGGGCGGGCACTGCGGCAGAACCCGGGTCAGGGGAAGATGGCCACACTCATCGTTCCCGTCTTCCTCAAAGCGGACGAGAAGCCGGAAGACATGCTTTCCTCTAATTCGTATCGCCCTTTGGTTCGGGTTTTGGAAGGGCTTCGGGCGCACGATGAAAAGGCTGTGGAAATGCTTGTCATTCCGCAGGAGGCCCGGAAACGTGTTGTCGATCCGTCGCTGCCGGTCGGTCCGCCGCCCGCCGAGGGTGAGGAGGAAGGGCGGCTGCTGCTTCGGTTCGCGGCTCCTCGTGATCCGGCGTTGATCGCGAAGTGGATCAGCTATCAGGTCATCAACACCGAGCGGCAGGACTGGCGCCGTGGTGTTGAGGCCGCGTACCGCTACCGGCAACGCGAGGAACACCTCGACGTGCCCTACGAGCACACCGAGGGCGCGTACCCGCTGGGACGGTGGCTCTCCGACCAGCGGCGTGCGTACCGGGCCGGGCAGATTACCGGGGAGCGGGCGGCCGAACTGGAGGAGCTGGGGATCGTCTGGGACACCGCCGACCAAGGGTTCGCCGAGAACCTCGCTGCCGCGCGCGCCTACTTCGAGCTCCACGGAACCCTGGCGGCCCCGCGGCACGCTACCGCTTTGGACCGGGCCATCGGGCAGTGGCTGACGAACATCCGACGCCCCGGCGGGCTCGGGAAAGACCCCGACCGCGCCCGCCGGCGGGCCGAACAGCTGGCCGCGGTCGATCCGGACTGGAACCCGCGCGAGAACGGGTGGACGGTCGACTGGCAGCGCCACTACGCCTACCTCGCCCAGCTCCTCGCGGGAGGCGCCCGGCTCGACGACGTCGTGCCCGGGGTCACCCGGCACGGCGACGACGTCGGCCGCTGGCTCGCCACCCAGCGCCGGGACTTCAGCAAGCTGAACGCCGAGCAACAGCGCAGGCTCGGCGAGCTCGGCGTGAAGAAGGCAGTACGGGCCCGTAAGGCTCCCGCGAAGACGGTTGTGGCGTCCGGGCCGGGCAAGGGCGGCGGGGCGTTCCAGAAGGGCGTGGAGGCGCTCGCGCAGTACGTCGCGCGGGAGGGTCGGCTGCCGGGGCGCGGCGACGTCCAGGTCCTGGCCGACGGGAGCGAGCACCGTACCGGGATCTGGATCGGGAACATCAAGGCCCGCCGCGACCGCCTCAGCCCGGACCAGCTCGCCGCCCTCGCCGAACTCGGCGCCGACTGGGCACGGTAGAGGTGGGGTCTGCGCCTCCGGCGCAGCAGTTCTCCAGGGGCTATGCGTAGTGCGCAGCTCCGGCATAGGACATGCCCAGCGCCGCGGTGAGCTGCTTGATATCGAGTTCGGTGGCCAGGGTGAGCAGCCGTGTCGAGCGCAGGATGCGCGGCAGCAGGCCGACCGGGGCCAGGCTGTCACGGATATGGGCCGCGCCGGCCGGTCCTCTGGTGGTTCTGGTCAGGCGCGTCACCAGGACGTACCGGTTGTCGGTGCCCAGCGAGGCCCTGTGGCTGAGGCAGCCCGTCAGGGCCTTCCACGTCGCGGTGTCGAGCCTGAGGTCGACGGTGCGTCCTGGAAAGCGCACCGCGTGGCGGGCAGGTGTGAGGTCGTCGATCGTGAGCAGGCGGAGTTCGGTGGTCGTGGCCGCGTGGAGGAGCGCCGCCAGGCCGATGAACGCCTCGTGCGGATGCATCTCGACAGGCCCGTTCCAGCGGTGGTAAAGGTTGCGCTGCTCGTCCAGGGTGAGGGTGGCGCCCCTGAAGCCGCGCGCCTGCCGGGCGTCGAGGGACGCGGCCGGGTTGTGGAGCACGGCTCCGGTGCGGTGGGCGTGGGCGAAGAACTGGCGCAGGCCCGCCAGCCAGGAGGCCCTACGGGCCGGGTTCTGGGCGAGGAACGCCTCCAGGTCCGTGATGCTCAGGGAAGCCCACGCTCTGTGGCCCCTGCCTGTGACGTGGAGGGCAAGGTCCCGGACCGTGTCGAGGCGGATCTCAATGGTCTTCAACCGGTTCGGGCGCAGGCCCAGGGCGGCGGCACGCTCACGCTGGCCCAGCAGCGCCTGTGCGAAGGCCCGGACCGCTGGTCTCAGCGGTAGCGGAACGGCTTCGATGCGGCGCTCTCTCAGGACGGCGGCCTTGACGTCCTCGGCCATCTTGCTGGGAGCGTCGTGGAGGTGATGGGTGCGGAAGAAATCGGTGAGGGTCCGCACCAGCCAGGGGATGGCGTGCTGCGCCCTGTCCACGAGTGTGTCCGGGTCGGTGGTGCCGGCGTCGAGGATCAGGCGGGCGGTATGGGTGATGGCATCCGCGGCATAGAAGGGGTGCCGGTGAGTCTGGAGGTGAGCGGTGAAGGTGTCCCACCAGAGGGGCACGGCCGGCATACGGCGTGCCCACCCCGCCGCCCGGCTCTGGACGGTGTGAGGCGAGTTCTCGTAGCAGGGCTTACACATGCCCCTCGCCCACTGCGCCGGAACACCGCACCCCGTGCAAGAGTCGACCTGCTCGGCCGTGGCCGGATCGAAGCACGGACGGCACCACTGTGTCTCGGGTTCAAGCGTGCGGCGGCGCCCGCACCGCCGGCACGGGCCGACGGCCGGAACACCTGCGGCTCGGCGTCGGCACGCGGCGCATACCTCCACCGCCGAGCGCCTGCTACCACCGCAGCCGGAACACCTGCGCAAGCACCACGCACAACGCCCCGAGCCGGGGCTCAGCCAGCGTTGTTTCGCACACCCCGGGCACAGGCCCCGGGCAGCGTCGGCAACGGGCACTGCCATACGGGCCCACCTCCCACGGGACTGTTACCGGTTCGGAAAGTCTCCCTGTGTCACAGGGGAGGCAGGGACCGCGTGCGGGTAGCGGTAAGGACCGTGACCGCGGGCCGTACTGCGGTCTCGCGTGGGACCGGCACCACAGCCGGTGCCGTGGCTTCCAGTACAAGGAGGTCTGCGGGGGCGCAGTCCAGAGCCGCACACAAAGCGGCGAGGGTGGACAGCTTCACCTGGGACGGGTCCTTGGTGAACAGCGCGGATACCGAGGCCGGTGACAGCTCCAGACCCGCCTTGTCGGCCATCAGACGGCGCAGCTGGGTCCCGGTCCACACGCCGCGTTCCGCTGCTGCCATCCGCAGCCGCCACTCAACCCCTGGAGAGGCGGGGAACGGGAGCCCGCATCCTGCTGAGGTCATGTCCTCGCCTCTCATGGTCAGCCTGCCAGCGCGCGGACCGCGGAGTCGGTGGCGCGCTGCCAGGCGTACTCGATGAACCTCTGCGACGGCCTCACGTACGCCATCGTCGCGGCGATATGCCGGTGCCCCAACAGCTGCTGGACCGCGACCAGGTCCATGCCCCGCTCGTACTGGTGCGTCGCACACGCCCGACGCAACGCATGAGGTGTGAACCGCTCGTCCCAGACCACACCCTCAACATCAAGAAGGCGGGCCAGACGATCCCGGACCGTTCCCGTCTTCAAACCCTGTCCGTCCTCGTCACAGAACAGCGGCGCGGCCGTGGGGAACAGCGGCCGGACATCCGCCAGGTACCAGGCCAGAATCCGGTCCAGGCCCTCCAACATCGGCGCCCACCGCGGCCGCGGGCCCGACGTGTTCGCCGCCTTCCCGAACCGCACATGCAGCTTGCCCGAGGTTCCCAGAGCCGGATGGACATCGCACAGGTCCAGGCGCACCAGCTCGCTCACCCGCAGCGCCGAGTGATACGCGGTGCGCAGCAGCGCATAGTCCCGCGCCATCGCTTGGTAGTCGGTCGCGACCGCCACCTGGGAACGGGCGAACGAGAAGAACGCCTGCAGCCGCTCCCGGCCCGGCGGCGGTCCCACCGCGGCGTCGTCCCCGGCATGCCGGACACGGTTGAACCGGTCCAGCCCGCCATCACCGACCGGCACCCCGAACACCGCACGGACCTGCGTCCCGTACCGCTGCACGACGAAGGCATGGAAGGCGCGCAGCATCTGCAGGTACTGCCTGCGCGTGCCCGCCGCCAGACCCGTGACAACGAGGGCGTGGAGCATCTCATCCACGTCCTCGGTTTCCACCGCCCACACCGGGCAGTCGAAACGCCTCAGCGCACGGGTCAGGAGAGAGGTGTAACCACGGACCGTCGTCGGAGCGAATCCCCGCACCACCCACGACCTCGCGAACGCCTCAGCACACTCGGCCTGGAATACCCACGGATCCGCCCCGGCATCCGGTTCGGCCAACCCGCCTCCGACCAGGCGCAGCCCGCCCCGCTCCCCCACACCCACCCGCAGCACCCCGAAGCCCGTCAGTTAAGGCAGCACCTGAACAATCGCGCCACCACCGACAAACCCAACGACCCACCCGAGGAAAGGCAACCCCTGCCAGCGAAACAACCGGCTCATCCACACGCCTCCCCGTTCAGCCACTGAGCCTCGTCCACGAGGAACGTACGGGGTCGCTCGGACAAGGAGGTCTTCAGCAAACGGTCGAACTCACTGGGGTGGCGGGGAGGCTCCCCGGGCAGGCGGAGCGTCTCAAACAACTCGTAGCGGACCGCGCGGGCGGTCGGACGGGCCCGGAAGGTGACCCGGCAGACCTCCTCGCCGCAGGTGTCCTCCAGTTCCTGCAGGCAGGTGTTGACCGCGAGGGTCTTTCCGAAGCCGGCGCCTCCGTGGATACACATCATCGCCCGCGCGGCGACCGTGTCCGCGATGTTCTCCCGCGCGGTCAGCAACGCCCTCGTGGTCACGATGGAGGCGTCCGGCAGATCGACGTACTGGTACGTGGGAGTGGTCACCGCAGGCCTCCGCCCTGCTCCTGCTCCCTGCCGCCCGGCTGCGCTGCCGGCCCACCGTCCTCAGCGGCCCGGCGAGTGCGGGCCGCGAGCGACGGCGGAGTACGCCAGCCCGGCGGGGCGGCAGCCGGCGGAATCAAGTCCGGCAGCGCCAGCCTCGACAGGTCCGCCCGGTCAGCCTCCGCGAGCTCCGCCCCGGCCTCCACCGCGGACACCGCGCCCAGCCGCTCCGGCTTCCCCGGCCGCGTCACCGTGGCATAGCGCTCACGCTGCGCCGCCGACAGGTCCTTGCGCAGACGCCGGCTCCGCGCGGCCCGCGCGGAGCGGACCGCGGTGATCTGCTCCGGGCTCGCCTCATCCGCGACGGTCGCAGCTCCCAGGTAACGGCCGGTCGTCGCGTCGAAAACCTCGATCCGGTGATCGTGGTGCGGCATGAAACGCACCCTCACCCCGGTACCCGCCAGACCCGTCATCCACGGCCCCACATAGTCTCGCCTGCGGAACCGGACACCCCTGGTGGAGACCACCCGCACACGGCCGTCGTCCTCCAGCGTGAACGTCCACAACTCCTCCGGGCTGACCTCCCTCACCGGAGTCGGATCCGCCTCCCAGGCCTGCAGAGGCGACTTTCCCTGCAGCGGCTGCGGCAAGTGGCAGGTGTTCCACCACTCCACCCAGCCCAGCAGCCGGGAGGTGAAGTCCTCGAAGTCGAGCAGGCCCTCGTCCTTCGGCCGGCCAGGGCGCCGGCCCGGGCGCGGCTGGCGTACGTAGCCGGGCAATGAGGCGAGGAACATCGACTCCACCGCCCGGTTCAGGCCCTCCACGGTGCCCTTCAGATGCGGCGTGTAGGCGGGCAGGTCCTCCACCTCGACCACCAGCGCGCCGAACGCCGCCGCGACCGTCTTCGACAAGAAGTCCTTGCCCCGGTCCACCCGGACCTTCTCCGGAAGCCCGCCCTGCGGCCCGAACGGCTCCTGACGCAGCACCGACGCCCGCAGCGCGGCCAAAACTGACTCCCGCGACGGGTATCCGGGCGTAACCGCGACCCCCATGACCGTGTTAGTCGCGCAGTCCACGAACCACGTCACCCAGGGACGACCCGCGGTGCCCTCGACCTCGACCAGAACCGGCGCCTGAACGTGATCGGCCTCCCACACCTGGTTTCGCCAGCCCCGAGGCCGGGCCAGGAACACATCATGCCTGCGGGCCTCACGCTCACCACCAGCAAGCCCCGCCCGCTCCCCCGCAATCGGATCCCGCCGGATCGCACGACGCAACGTCGTCAACGACGGCACGCCACCCTGCGGTGACTGCAGGGCAGCACGCTCGGCCAGCTCACGCTGTACCGCGGCCACGTTCCCGCCCCACAGACCCAGCAACGCACGTACCTCGTCCGTCACAACGAACCGGTCCGCCCGCGCCAGCCGAACCCCCGGGACCATCCCGGGCCCGGAAACGGGCGCAGCAAGCCACCGCCACACGGTCCGTTCCGAAACGCCCAACGCCCCTGCAGCCAGACGTACATGCTCCGTGGACAAGCGCCCGTTACCCCGGAGCTCCAGCAACCGGCCCACCGCCGCAGCACGCACCCCCACCCGCGCCGCCTCAGGAAGACCGCCCCGCTCCCCCGCCATCACGCACCCATCCGCCGGACCCTGACCGCCACCAGGGCCAAGCCTCACGGCCGAGACCCGGACATGGATAAGAAGCACCGTTTCCATGGCAGTGGAGACCGAGGTGGTGTACCGGCCTATGACAGCGAAAAGCCCCCGGACACCACTCACACGTCAGTGACGGCCAAACCCCCGGTCACCCCACCAGCACGAACACCCCGACTGACAACCCGTCACTGCCAACCCCCACTGACACCAAACCGGCGCATCGCAACTGGCGGAGGGGTCTGGAGGCCGGCCTGCGGTACCGGGAACGGGAGGGCGGGCTGGAGGTCCCGTACGACCACGTCGAGGGCGCCTACCCCCTCGGACGCTGGCTCTCCGACCAGCGACGCGCCTTCCGGACCGGACAGATGTCCGGGGAACGGGCGGCCGAACTGGAGGCGCTGGGGATCGTGTGGGACACCGCCGACGCCGGCTTCGAGCGGAACCTGGGCGCCGCGCGGGCCTACTACGAACTCCACGGGACGCTCGCCGCGCCGAGGCACGCGACCGCCCTGGACGTCGCGGTGGGGCAGTGGCTGACCAACGTCCGCCGGCCCGGCGGACTCGGCAAGGACCCCGTACGGGCCGAACGTCGAGCCGCAGCGCTGGCCGCGATCGATGAGGACTGGAACCCGGCCGAACGGGGCTGGACGGTCGACTGGCAACGCCACCAGGCCTACCTCGCCCAACTCCTCGCCGAGGGGGCCCGGCTGTCCGCGATCGTGCCGGGGGTGACTCGACACGGCGAGGACGTCGGCCGCTGGCTCACCACCCAACGCCGCGACTTCGACCGGCTTACCGAGGGACAGCGGGCCCGACTCGCCGAGCTCGGGGTGAAGAAGACGCCACGCGCCCGTCAGACGCCCGCGAAGCCGGCCGGGGCCGTCCCGGCCGGGCGCGGCGCGGCAGCGTTCCAGACGGGCATTCAAGCCCTCGCGCAGTACCGGGAACGCGAGGGCGGGGGCGTTCCGGGTCGAGGTCACGTCGAGGAGCTCCCCGACGGGAGCTCGCACCGGACCGGGGTCTGGGTCGTGAACCAGAAGCAGCGGCGGGAGCGGCTGGCCCCGGAGCAGCTGGCCGCGCTCGCCGAGCTGGGCGTCGAGTGGGCGGCGCCCGGCCCCTGACGTCGGGGTGGGCAAGCCTGCCGGCGCGGGGGCTTGCCCAGGCAGGCCTGAGGCTTGCCCAGGCGGGGTCAAGGGCTTGCCCACCCGGCATTCGCAAGGTGGGCAAGCCCTTGACCCCCTTGCAGTCACCGCAGCGTCGGCCGTAGGCGGGGCCGGTCCGGGTCATCGGGCCGCGATGAGGCCGAGGCAGGCGACGACCAGGGCGACGGCCGTCCCGGCCGCCGTGATCGGCGCGACGAGGGCGGGGTTGCGGTGGGCGACGTAGCCGATGCCGCCCGCCAGGAGCAGCGTGACGAGGACCAGGAGCAGCAGGACGGCCAGGGCGAGCGAGGACACGGGTGTTCCCTTCGTCGGGCATGCCGAGGGTCGGCATGCGGTGGGGTGGAGCGCGGACCAGCCGGACGGTCGTCTCGGGTTGGTCGGGAGCAGGTTGCGACGGGGAGGGGTTAGCCCCGCAACCGCTACGCGACTGGCACCTGATCACCTGACGAAAGCTCATTCAATATTTTGGGTGGGTAATTCCGGAACGCAGTGCGGCCTCGGCACACCGTGGGTGTACCGAGGCCGAAGTCGGTCCGGTCGTACTGCCCCAGAGCGCCTGGGCACCGGTCCTGACCCGCACACCCATGTCGGCACGGACTGAACCCGACCCTACCCAGGCACAGCCGTCAGGGACCCGTACACGGCCACCCACGGACACACCCGCCAGGAACCCACGGACTCACGAAATCAGGGACTCAGGGACTCAGGGACTCAACACAGCCAAGGCCAAGGAATCACCCACGAACAACAACGCCAGGAACTCAACACAGGACCGAACCCCAAGCCCGAGAACCAGAACCACCCCGACCAACACCCAGGACAGCCCACGGCCAGAGACCAACAACCAATCAACCACCCACAAGAACCCAACAAAGAGAAAGTCCGGAAACTCACCACCCGCGGAACGGCACCTGACCAGCCACAACGCGGAACCTCACCGGGAGCACCTTCCCCCCATGGTTCCCCCTCCAGGTTCCCCGGATGCTTCCCCCACTAGGTTCCCCCCATGGTTCCCCCGATGCTTCCCCCCACCGTTCAGGAACAGGCCGGGGGTTCAGGCGGTGTCGCCGCGCCACCGGAACGGGCCGCCGGCGGCATCGTCGTCGGGGGCGTGGTCGGCGCGGCCGCCCGGCCCGTAGAGGCCGAGATCGGCGATCAGGAGCGCGCCTCCCGCCCGATCCGCGGCCGTCCAGCCGGTCACGTCGAGCAGCTGCCCATCGAGCGGGCCGCCGACCAGGTCGACGTACTCGTGCCCCGCCGTCGGGCCCGCCGGCTCCCCCGGCCCCGACCCGTACACCCGCGGCTTCATCCCACGTTCCATCCCGCCACGCTCCCCCCACAGACCGTTCCGGGGGGGCCCGTTGCGAACACGAGGTCAGGACCGGTTCCTGAGCGACTCCTGGCGGACGCGGGGGATGAGGGGACGGGTCCGCCGGACCGGGCGGGCCGCCCCGGCCGGTCCCATCGGATCAATCTCTTCGTCCGGCTGACGCGTACAAAAGAGGTGTCGTTTTACGAAAGGGGCTTGCCCACGGCCCCTGACCTGCGGCGATGGAAGATCATCGACTTTGGGGGGTCCCACCTCCGGTCACACTCCCGGTCCCCCGCCCAGAGCACCTCTCCAGGCAACTGTGGAGCCCCCTTCCGGTGCAACCCCTGAGCGGCGGCCGCCGGCCGGGCTTGCCCAGCCCCGGCCCGCGCATCGAGGAGAGGTCCCGGCCGGGACAGGCGAGCGCGGCCCGGTACCCCGCCCCGGGGATAACCCGGACCGCCCGTGATCGTTTACGACGCATGAGCCTCTTCAGGAAGTCACAACTGGCGGCCGGCGGCGCCCTCGCAGCGATCCTCGTCGGTGGCGTTGCAGTACCCGCTCAGGCGGGCGTCGGTTTGAACGACGGGTCCAGCGTCTTCTGGAACACCGGTGACGCGAGCACCAACGGACAGAACGGAATGAACCAAGCGAGCTTCAACGACGACAACGTGGGAGGCTTCGGAGGCCTCGGCACGTTCGGCGGCATCCCAATTTTCGGGGAGCCGAGCAACGCCGGGTAGGGACAGCAGGTTCGACAGCCCCGGTCCAGCAGGTGATGCCTGACCGGGGCTGTGTCGCGCCTGGGCGCAGAGGCTGGCTGAGGTCCAACTTCGATGGCAATCGGTCCAGGTTCGTTGTCACCGGACAGCCGGCTCGGCACCGGCCCCCGCCCCGAGTCCGATGATCCGCAGCCGTCCCGCGCCCGGGAGGGCGTTCCGCGCGGCCGGCTCGCCGCCGAGCGGGCGGCCGACGTCCAGGCCGTCACCGCTCCCACCGCCCGCGGCACCGGCCGACGCATCCTGGGTACCGGCCCGACCCCTGCGGTGACCTCACCAAGTGCCCGGTGAGGTTGTCGAAAACCTCACTGAAAACCTCACCGATAACCTCCCCAGTGCAGGTCAGCGGGCTCCGAGAACCCGCACCTCGCGAGCTTGAGCCAGCGGTCGAACTCGCGCGCCCAGGCCACCGTCGCTTCCTCCGTCAACCGCGCGGATATCCTCAACGGCCCCAGCGGCGCCCGGCGACCGTCTCGACAACCACCCCCAGGAACCGCCCGACCTCCGGCAACTGCGGCACCCACACGGTCACCACGGCCTCCACCACCGCGCCGAGCACAGCGGCGGACAGCCGGCCCAGCAGCACACGCCCGAGCGCCCGGCGCCGCCTCGACACCATCTCCTCGCCACGCTCGACCGGCTCCCGTCCACGCGTCGCGCCCGGGGCCTACTCGTCATCCAGCGACGGCAGCCCCTCCCCGAACCGGGCCACGTCATCCACACCCACATCCAGGCGCAGCCGCGTGAACCGCACGGGGTGGCGGAACACGCCGTGGTCGACGGCCCGGTCGGCGCTGATCTCCGCGACCAGGTCGGGGCGCACCACCGTCAGGTCGAGGACGTCGCGTCTGCCCCACGCTGCCGCGAACTTGGCGCCGGCCCACGGGTGCCCGGGGCCGGCCGCGGTGAGGTGTTCGGCGACCTGGCGGGCCTGGTCGGGGCGCAGGGTCACGGTGCGGCCGACGGTGCGCAGGCGGCCCGTGGTGTCGTGGCGGCCCAGGATCAGGAGCTGCGGGTGGGTGAGGGTGCCGGTGATGGCGCCGATGATCGCTTCGGTGGTGTCGCGTCTTTTGACCTTGGTCCAGCCGCGGTATCCGGGCGTGTACCGGCCCGTCAGGCTCTTGACGACCAAGCCTTCGACGCCTGAGACGTCGGTCCACGACTCCAGCCACTCCCGGGCCGTCGCGACGTCCGTGGTCATCGGGCAGAGCGTCCACGGGGCGGTCAGGGCGCGGGCCGCGAACAGGACCTCAAGGCGTCGGCGTCGCTCCCGCTGGGGCAGGGTGAGGAGTTCTGTGCCGTCCTGCTGGAGGATGTCGAAGGCCATGTAGTAGGCGGGTAGGCGTGCGGCCAGTGCGGGTGCGGTGCGGGCTCGGGCGGCGGCCCGGCGCTGCAATCCCTCGAAGGACAGGGCGCCGGCCTCCGGGTCCCACACCAGCACTTCGCCATCGAGGACCAGGCCGTGGGGGAGCTGCTCGGCCGCCGCCACCAGATCGGGGAACGCGCCCTGGACCAAGTTCCCGCGGCGGGTCTGGAGGAGCACCCGCCCACCGGGGCCGTCCGGGGTGAACACGAGCATCCGGTGCCCGTCGAGCTTCTGCTCATAGGCCACCGCGGCGTGGGGGCGTACGGGAGGGACCGCCTCGGCGGCCTGCGCCAGCATCGGTTCCACCGGCGGCCGCAACACCATCTCCCCACCCTCCGCCCGTCCCACGGGCCGGACCCCGGACCGCCCGCGCACCGCCCCGGGGCACGGGCCCTTCCCGCTCATGACAGAACCCGGCCGGCGTGACTACGGGGCGCGCCGGCCGGGTCCTGTTGAGAGAGGCCCGTCGTCGATTACGGTTCCCGCTCGCACCGTCCCACGCCCCGGTCCCCGGCGCCTCGCCGGCTGTGGCGGATGGCTGACGAGTCCACCCCCACGGACGCGTCCGCGTCCGGAGCCGAGCGGCCGTCAACCGGCCGAGGGCTCAGCCGTGACCATCACGGCCCCGGTGCCGTTGCCTACCTGCCGTGCGGCCGATGTTCCCCCGCATCCCCGGCGCGGCTCTCCCGGCGGTGGGGCCCTGCCCGGACACCCACCGCCGGGACTCACACCCCCGCCATCGCCCGGTCAGGCCGCGGTGCCGTCCCGGATCTCGAACAGGGGCAGGACGCCCGTCATCTCCAGCAGCCGACGAAGCTGACTCGGCACCGGACCCGCAAGAACCAAATGCCGGGTGTTACGCAGATGGACCAGCACGCCGAGGAACGACGAATCGGCGAACTCCAGCCCGGCGACGTCGACGACCAGGAGCTCGGCTTCGGCGGCCCCGCCGTCGCAGGCATCCGCCAGCAGGCCCACCGAGTCCAGGTCGAACTCGCCCGAGCACACCACTCTGACCTCGCCACCCGCATCGGATCGCACGACCACCCTTGGCGTCTCCACCACCATCTCCCCTCATCAGCACTGACGCACCCGACCGTACGGGCCCACCACCCGAAGCGGTAGAAACCATTCCTCGCCGGAAGCGGCCGACAGTCGCGGCTTGCGCCGTACGGGGGCGCTCCGGGCGTGCCTCGCGTGCACTGCGGTAGGCCAGTAAATCGAACACATGATGGAATAGGGGAATTCGCCCAGTCAGGAGCGCATCATGACGTCCCCCACCCTCGCCCCGGCCGCTCCGTCCAGGCAACAGCCCGCCACCTGGTCCCCGAGCCAGACGGGACCATGTGCGATCTGCCACGCTCCGACCTGCAAATACGGGGTAGGCGCCTCGCCCACCTGCACGTCCTGCAAAGCCGCGCGGCGGGCGCAGTACGGAACCTGATCGTGTCCGATTCCTCCACCGCGCGTCTGGACCTGCTCCGCTTCCTTGAGCGGGTGCAGGTGCGCGATCTTAAGCGCACGCGGGATTGGATCGCCGTCGAGGAGCAGCTCCTCGCGGCGTCGGCCGAGCGCAGGCCCGCGCCGGCGCCTCCGGCATGGCTGGTCGAGCACGGGATCGGCGCCGGCCGGCCGGCGGTCCGGGTGCATACCGGGGATTGCTGGGACACCCGCACCCGATGCAAGCCGGCCACCCTGGACGAAGCACGGCGGGCACTCGCCGAGGGGATCCGCGCGTGCCCGCACTGCCGCCCCGATACCGCGCTCGGCATCATCGACTGACTACCGGCCTACCCTGGAAACGGCGGCCGGCCGGTGAGCGGCCCCGGCCGTCACCCGGTGGGCACCCGCTCCTCCCCCACTGTGCAGGTGCCCACCCACGTCAGGTCAGCGGGTCCCACACCTCCGGACCGCCGCCGCGCCACTCCGCAACGTCCGGGTCGGTCAGGTCGATGTCTTCCGCGTCCTGGAGCCCTGCCATCTCAAGGAACACCCGGATATCGGAGGGCCGGTGCGCCACCCCGATAGCCGTCCCGTCGTAGCGCACCCGACGCCAACCATGCTCATCAGGCGGATACACGATCAGCTTCGCGGCCATGCCCCCACACTCCGCCCCCGCCCCACCGACGGCACCCCGCCCGCCACCAACCAGGTGAAGGAGACGGGCACAGCAGTGCGGGCCGCCACCCGGTCAGGGTGACCGGCCCACGCGGTTGCGCCGGTCAGCTGCTTGCGCCGCCAGTATCGGCTCCCCCAACAGGCTCGATGTTGGCGACGGCGGTGAGAACTTCTCAGCCCCCCGCTGCGGGGCGGATGCAGGCGCGGCGGGCGAGCGAGAGATGCCGGTGTGGGTGGGAAGGTCTTCCCGGACCACCGCCATCAGCCGGCCCTCGACACCGGAGGCGATGTCGCGGGCGATATGCACGACCAGGGGGTGGTCCTCATGCCGTCGCCCTTCACCGCTTCGCCTCGGCAACCTTCTGGTATGTCGACGAGGCGACCGAAGCCCCGGCCCGCACACGCCAGCGAAGGCGTAAGGGCACTGCCTCACCCGACCGTGCGGTCCCACCATCGAAGCGGTAGAAACCATTCCTGGCGGCGAGGCCGCCCGTCGGACCTCGCCGCACGGCCGCACGGCCGGCACGTGAGACTGCGTGCCGTGGTCGGCCGGTCCGGCCAACGCCGCTCGGTACCGACTGTCAGGTGACGGTGACGCGCAGCAGGTAGGGCTCCCCGCTGCTGATCGCGCGGGCCTGCTCCCACAGATCCGCCGGAGAGAAGCCGAGGAGCGCCCGGTCCGCAGCGCGGGCCAGGAGCGGCAGGATCTCGGCCGTGGGCCGGCCGCGATGCGTGCGCGCGAGCTCGGCGAAGGCCTGCTGATAGGGGGCGCCGTACCTGCCGGAACTGTCGGTGAGCAGCCGCTCCAGGCTTTCCCCGCTCACGCTGATCTCGCCCATGTCCGCTCCCTTCCCGCCGGGGCCGGCCGGTCCAGCCCCTGCTTTTTCGACGGTACGGACGGGCACTGACAACCAGGCCCCTCCCCGGCGGTGGACCGTCCTTTGTCGCAGATCAGTGAGGGGGCGGTGACCGGTGGCGGCGGTACGGCGTTGTGCAGGCGTGGACATGGACGACGAAGACTTTCTGGGCGTACTCCTGGACGCCGTGACCGATAGCCGCCTCAAGCTGCTGACCGGCGACGAGGCCAGGGCGGTCATGATGCTGCTCGGCGCCCTCGAGGAAGAGACCCGCTCCGAAGAGGTACGTGCCGCCGCGGGCGAGATGCGATTCCGCCTCGGCTCACGCCTCGCCCTTCCCGCCGGCCACCCCGGCCCACCAACGGCCAAGCTCTGAACGGTACGCGCCGGCCCCGCGCAGCAGGCGCCGGAAAGGGCCCAACACAGGGCGCAGGCGCTGGCGCGTCATGGACGCGCCGTAGTCGCCTCGACGTCAGGATGAGGCCCCCGGAAGCACCCGCTCGCCGGGTGACGGGCGACAAGCGTTGATCACTGTGGACGTCCAGCACCGGGCCCACACCCTTTGGGTCATCGTCGGTGGCGAACTCGACACGATCGGCGGCGCCGCCCTGGGCCGGGTGCTGGAGCGGGACATCGGCTTCGAGCGGGTCCTCATGCTGGACCTGCACGGTGTGATCCTGATGAACCGTGAGGGGCTCCTGCACCTGCTGGACCTGCACCACCGGGCGGAATGCCAGGGACTGCGCGTCCTGGTCGTGGGCTGGCAAGCACAACCCCAGCAGTTCATGGCCAACCAACCTGGCCACAATCCCCGGCCGCCACGCGGCGACCGGGGAACGCTACGCGCTCCCCGGATTCCGACGGCTCATCGAGCAACGCGCCCACCAGGCACGCGACCTCGCCGAATTCGACCGAACGATGGTGGCCGAACCGGCCGGCTGAACCCAGCCTTCGACGACCGGGGCCATGCGTAACCATCCCAGAGGTGGGCGCGTTGGGCATCGTGCCGCGGGCCGTTCCATCCCGGCCCGCGGTCTCCCGGCAGCGGCCGGACTCCCACCTCTGGGACACGAAACGCCACGGACGCAAAGGAGCGTGGGGCTCAGACCACTCCGCGCCAGAAACCGGTCTCGCGGCCCCGCTCCTCGAGGTACTCCTTGAACCGCTTCAGCTCACCGGTGATCTGCCGCTTCACGAACCCGAGCTTGTCACCGACGTTCTCGGCGAACCCCTCCGGGTCGTAGTCGAGCTGCAGCATCACCTTCGACTTGTTGTCGGCGAGGTGGTGAAAGGTGACCACACCGGCCTGCTTCACCTCGCCGTCCACGGTGGTCCAGGCGACCCGCTCGTCGGGAATCTGGTCGCACGGCTCTGACCTGCAAGAAAAGGCCGATGACCGCGACGTCCCGTCGGGCGGGAGCTGCGGCCTAACTTTCTTCTCAGGTGCCCGTCAGCCGGGAAGCTGCGCCGGGCCGAACGCGAATGTCATCGCTCTCCGGTAGGCCCGGACGACACCTGCAAACAAGCGCTTAGTGGTCGGCGCCGGAAGTCCTTCGGGGGTTGACATGAGGTCAGGGCGCATGCGGAGTGAGGATCGCAGGCTCGGTCTGGCGAGGTAGAGGCCGCAGGTGCAGTCAGGGCACCTGGAATTAATCGGTTGCCTGTCGGCGATGGTGGTGGATGCAATGTCCGGCGTGAACACCCAGGTGCGCCCGCCACGGCGAGATGAGATGAACGCGTACTACCGGGCCTTGCGGCTCTGCGCACCGGGCGGACTGCACCCGACTCGTCACAAGGGAGACGCCAACGCATGAATACGCCACCTTCGCAGCCTGGTACGGAGCGGACTGACGGATTGCCCATCCGGATCGGCGCTCTCGTTCCGCTGACTTGGCCCGGCTGGGTCGAGGCGGGCCAACACTTGCTCGCCGGACTGGAGCTGGGCGTTCGCGAAGTCAATGAAGTCGGTGGGGTAGGCGGAAGACCACTTGAGTTGGTGGTCCGAGACACCGCGGCTGATCCGCAGAGGGCCGCTACGGCCGTGGACGAATTGGCCGGCCTGGGCGTGGCCGCTTTGATAGGGGAGTATCACAGCGTCGTCGCGCGCGCCGCTGCCGGCAGGGCCGACGCCCTCGGCCTGCCGTTCCTCTGCTCTTCAGCGGTTCTCGACGCGCTCACTGAACAGCCGACGGAATGGGTTGCGCGCCTCTCCCCGCCGCAGTCCCGCGGCTGGCAGGTTTACGCGGACTTCCTCCTCGGCGCGGGCCACCGTCGCGTCGCCGTAGCAGCCCAGCCGAGTGTCTACTGGGCAACCGGTACCCGTATTTTGCGGGACCACCTCGCTGCACGCGGCGGCACCGTCGTCGAACTCGACATGAGTGCGCTCACCCCTGCGGACGTGTGCGACGAACTCGCGGACAATCGGGCGACGGCCCTTCTTCTTCTGGTCGGCCACCCGGATCCGGTAGTGCCGATCGTCAAGTCCGTCCGCGGCGACCAGCGCCTCGCCGAGATCCTGATCGGTGCGCCGGCCGGGCAACCGGAGTTCGCCGAATGGGCGACATCGCTGGGTGACGACGGCACCGGGGTCCCCTTCTTGCGCTACTTGCCCGAGCACCTCAGCTCACTCGGTGCACGAGTCGAGAAGGCTCTGCTCGAGCAACTGGGCGAAGCACCCTCCTTCGTCGCCTTCGAGGGCTACGACACGGTCACCGTCCTCGCCGACGTGCTGCGTTCTCACGGTGCGGACCGGGCACGCATCGCCGAATCCTGGCCGCGCGTGGCGGTCGTAGGCACCCGTGGGCAGATCCAGTTCTCCCGCACGCCGGACATCAGCGTTTGGCAATGGGCTGGGACGCCGATCCAAGTCGTTGATCGAGATCCGGCGGAACCCGATCGCTTTCGGGTCCTTCACGCCAGCTGAGCTGAGAGAGTACGGAGGTCCGACTGCCCAGATCTGTCCAAGCTTGAGGCTGTCTACGTGTGCCGGCGCTGGCCCGGGGCAGCCCAGAGAAGGCCAGCAGCCGGACCGGCATCAAGATCAATCTCAGCGCCAATGACATCAGACGGCAGGGCCGGTCCGTCATAGGGCAGGGCGCAGGCTCAGTCCAGGGCATCGTTGGGCGAGCCTGCGACTCCACAGCTGCGCGACAAACTGCACAACCGTCAGTGATCCACTTAGCGAGATCGGCCGTTCCTCCTGCTATGCGCATACCCTGCGCCCGCTCCATGCTGCTGACCGCCGCCGAGCGCGAGCGGCTGAAGAAGATGGCCTACGGTCACAAGACTGAGTACCGGCTGCGGGTCCGCGCGCAGGTCGTCCTGCATGCGGCGCGGGGGCGATCCAACGCGCGCATCGCCCGCGAGACGGGTTTGCACCTGGACACGGTTCGCGCTTGGCGGGGCCGGTTCGCCGCTGGCGGGCTGCCGGCCCTGGCTGATCGCAAGCGCTCAGGACGCCCCGCCCGTTTCACTCCAGTGCAGGTCGCAGAGGCCACGGCGCTGGCCTGCCAGTTGCCCGCCGAGACCGGCGTACCACTGGCGCGCTGGTCGTGCCCGGAGTTGGCTGCCGAGCTGACCGCGCGCGGAATCACCGATACCATCTCCGCGTCCACGGTGCGCCGCTGGCTGCGCGAGGACGCGCTCAAGCCCTGGCAGTACCGGTCCTGGATCTTCATCCACGACCCGGACTTCCGCGCCAAGGCCCAGCGTGTCCTGGACCTCTACGCCCGCACCTTCGAGAGTTCCCCGCTGGGCGAGGACGAGTACGTCCTCTCCAGCGACGAGAAGACCTCGGTCCAGGCCCGCTGCCGCTGCCATCCAACCCTGGCCCCGGGCCGGGCCCGGGCGATGCGCGTCAACCACGAGTACGGCCGTGGCGGCGCGCTGGCCTACCTGGCCTCCTACGACGTCCACCGCGCGAAGGTCTTCGGCCGCTGCGAGCCGAAGACCGGCATCATGCCCTTCATGGCCCTGGTCGCCCAGGTCATGGCCACCGAGCCCTACGCCAGCGCGAAACGCGTCTTCTGGATCGTCGACAACGGCTCCTCCCACCGGGAAGAAGGCCATCGACCGTCTGACCAAAGCGTTTCCGAACGCGGTCATGGTCCACACTCCCATCCACGCCTCCTGGACCAATCAGATCGAGATCTTCTTCTCCATCGTCCAGCGCAAGGTCGTCCAACCCAACGACTTCATGGACCTGACCGAGGTCCGGGACCGGCTCCGACCTTTCGAAGACCGCTACAACGCCACGGCACAGCCGTTCCAGTGGAAGTTCACCACCTCCGACCTGGACGATCTGCTGGCCCGGCTCGACCGGCACACCCTCACCGACCGACACCAAGAATCCTCCGTCTCACTGGCAGCCTGATCAACCCCCGAAGGATTTCCGGCGCCGACCACTTAGCTTTGAGGAGGTCCACCGGGTGCTCGCCGAGGGTGTCGAGCCCTGCCCCTGTAGCGGGGTCGGGGCCGGGCCTCGGCCACGCGCCCGAGCGGCTGAACCGCCCGGGCGGGATCGCGCGGTCAGCGTGTGGCGGCCTCCCCATACGCCCGGTGCCACCCTCTGGTACCGAACGGGCCTCGACCCGCGCGGCCCCGGCTGGCGAGTCGTTCGGGCAGGGTGCTGGGGGCCGGGGGCCGGTCGGAAACCTCGGCGAGCAGGTCGCGGATGCGGACGGCGAAGTCGGGTCCGGGCATCGGAAGTTCCATGTCGGGTGCGCGGAGGTAGCCGGTGGCGACGGCGGTGGGCATGTAGTCCATGAGCCCGGTGACCGTGGCCGAACGGGGACGGGCGATCTGCCGGGCTAGGTGGTGCAGGACCCGCAGGACCGTGGTGGTGGAGGCGCTGGTGATGCGGTCGTCGCAGTGCTGCGGCACGGGCTGGACGTCGTCGGTCTGGCGGTGCCACCAGCGGGCCGCGTCGTCTTCGCCGAGCGCCAAGTGGTGGAGGTAGAGGCAGTAGGCGGCGGCGGGCTGTCCGGCGCCGGCCGCGTACTGCCACCAGAACCTGGCGCCGTCGTCGCTCTCGGTCAGCTGCAAAATGCAGGCCAGGACCAGGGCGCTGCGGGGTTCGGGTACCTGGTCGGTGACGAAGCCGGCGACGGCGTCAGCGGGGGTGTGGCTGACGAGCGTCTCGCACAGGATCCGCAGGTCCTCGGCCGCAGAGCCGGAGCCGCTGCCGGGGTGGGGGGTCGCCGGCGTGACAGGCTCTGGTGCGGTGTGCGTGCCGGTGTCGTTGGGGAAGGTGGGGGGCTGGACGATGTCCCGGGGCACAGTGCGGTCACGGACGAGCAGCGCCCGGGAGAGCAGCTCTTGTACAGATGTCATTCGGTGGGCCCTTCGGTCTCGGGTGCCGGGGTGAAGACGCTTTCCAGGAACCGTTCGGCGTAGCGCTCGGAGGACTGGACCATGGGCTTGGGGAGGCCAAGCAGGGCGGAGGTCTCCTCGGGAGTGAACCCGTAGAGGCGGCGCAGCACCATGACGTCGAGCTGGAGGTCGGGGAGGCGGGTGAGGGCCTTGAACAGCTGCAGGCTTTCGGTGACCTGGGTCATCCGGTCGGCGTCGTAGGTCAGGGCCCGCAGAACGACGGTGTCGAACGCGGCGGTGCCGAGTTCGGGGCGGCCGTCGAGGTGGGGGGTCTTGGCCATGACGGTGGCGCGCAGGATGTTCCAGGCGTAGCTGCGCATGTCGGGGCTGGCGAGTGCGCCGTTCCAGGACAGCCACAGGATGTCGAAGGTGTCGGCGACGCTGGTGTCACGCGGGCCGTCGGGCAGGAAGGCCTGGGCGTAGAGGCGGTAGGCGTCCTCAACGGTCTCGCGGAACGCGCCGTGTTCCAGCGGGGGGATCAGGGCGCTCGTGGTCACCGGGTGCTTGCCCGAGGACCTCTCGATCCACTCGCGGGTCTTCTGCGCGTCCAGGGCTGCCTGTCGCCAGAGTCGTTGCAGGGGCCAGACCGGCATGTCCAGGATGACAGCGATCCCGGCGATCAGTTCCCATCGAGGGTAGAGGCCGATGCCCCGCATCAGCTCGGAGAGCTTGGACTTCGCCAGCGGGACACGGGTGCTGAGATCGGCGAGGGTCAGGCCGCTGGCGAGGTAGCTGGTGCGGGTCGGCTCCAGCCACGCGCGGTGGGAACTGCCCACGCTGTCGGCGATCGGGCCGAGCTTGCGGCCCGGACGCCCGCCGGGCACCGGGCCCGAGGCGGCGTATTCCGGACGATCGAGGGGTGTGCTCACGGGGCGCTGTCCTCCTTGTCGGGCACTGCGGTGCCGCGGTGCCCCGAGGCCGCCGCGGGCCGCGAACGGGCCACGTGGAAGACCTGCTGAACGGTCAGGCCCAACGCGGGGGCCAGCGCGGTGATCGCGGCCACCTGCCCCATCACGGTCATCGCCACACTCCAGGCGAGCACCATCAGTAGGGCAAGAAGGATCACTATGTGCTTTCGGTCCATCCAGAACTCCAGGGGTCGGTCGGTCCGCGGCCATCCGGGGCCGCGTCGGAATCACCCCAACTACCGGGTGCCGATCCGGAAGTTGAGGAGCCACATCATGGACCGTCACTTCATCGCTACGCCACGTGATCATGGTTTTGCGGAACAATACCGACCACGAAATGTCCGTTAGGTGAACAAGGCCGACCGCTCCTGCCCAGGTGATGGCACGTCCGACCCACGAAATGGCGAAAGTTCCCGGTTTTCCTTGCAATCCGGGTGCCCGCCCCTGTCAATGGGACAGGACACCTCGGTGTCGGTCTTCCATCCGGAAGAGGCCCGCCTCCGTGCCGATAAGAGGGGCGAGGCCAGCTTGTTCCCGCCTGACCTGTCTTAGAGGTCAGGCGGGAACGGAGCATCCCGCAGGACGCGATGACGGTAGCCCACGCCACCGACAGCCACGGCGCACGCGATAGGCCCGCGTCCACCGAAACCAGCCACAATCCCCGAGTACCATGCCGAAAAGGCCGAAACCGAGCACCTCAGCACCCCGCCGTTCAAGCACAGCTGAAACCGGTCCTGAAGGGCTCGTTGGTGTAGCAGCATCACCGTTCACGGATCCGGCTCTGGCGGTTGCCACGGAGGTCCTTGTCCCATACCGGCGGCCCTCGGCACGGCGTTTTGGATGCCGTTCCCGTTGTTCGAGTGATGCTTCGTCGTGGAGTCGTAGCTGAGCTCGTCCGCCTTCTGCTTCGGACACCAACTGGGCCGCGGTGCCTGAGAAAGCACAGCCCTCCAGCGGCCGTAGGAGGTGCCATACCTCTCGGCCTGGGCAACGATGGTGAAGCTCTCCTGATGTCCGGTCTCAAATACCTCCAGGCAGGTGAGGGCTCTGACCTGGGGTGACTGGACTTCTTTGCGACGAGGAGTGCGGCTGTGTCTCAAAGATCTCCAGGTAGCTCGCCTGATGGAGCTCTTGTCCTGGCAAGGGTGTTTGGTAACTGGTGCGATGTCAGCCGCTTCGGGTGGTCCGGGCTGGCGTGTGAGTATCCGTCTATGGAGTGTGATGTGTGCGGGCGGTCGATGTGGCGGTGGCCGGTGCCACCGACGGCCTGGGAAGAGGAGATCTGGTCCTGTTCCTGGTGTCATGCGGCTACCCACGTGGGCGGCGAGTGGTCCGAGATCTCACGGCCGATGTATCTGCCCATGGGGATGCGCTGGGAAAAGGCCGTCGCGGATGGCCTCCCCGCCGACGTCTCCCACGCATTCGGCCTTTTAGACAAGACGCTGTGCGGCATCCAGGAAGCCGGCATGTCGCCGTCCGAGTACTGGTGGCTGCCGGAACGGGAGGACGCCTGTGGCCCCTGCCGGGAAGCGGCGGGTGTCATCGATGACCGCTGGCCGCAGGCAATGAGGGGCGAGAACGCGCGGGTCAGCGTGGCCCGGCGACGATGAGTCCTTCCAGTTCGGAGTCGATTCTTGGGATGGCTGCCTCTCACGTGAACACCGCCACCTGAGAGCGGTGAGTTCGGACAGGACCGCGTCCCCGCCAAGTGGTGTAGGCCGTGAGGGCCTTCGCTACGGCCTGGCATTGGCGCCCACGACAGTTCGAAGTATCCGCTCGACACCCTGATCGTGATGGCGTTGGCTGGCCGGCATGCCAGAAATGCGTACCGATCGCCTCCTGCTCCGCCGGTGGCGGGAGTCCGACGTCGAACCGTGGGCGGCGATGAACGCCGATCCCGAGGTCCGGGAACACCTGGGCGAGCTGCTGACCCGGGTGCAAAGTGCTGCCGAGGTGGCGCTCATGCAAACCGAGTTCGACGGGCGAGGATTTGGGTGGTGGGCGCTGGAATCGCGGGAGACCGGTGAGTTCCTCGGCCGTGCCGGCTTGGACGAGGTCGGCGAGGACATGCCGTTCGCGGGTGTGGATGTCGGGTGGCGGTTGGCGCGTTCGACATGGGGTCACGGTTACGCCACCGAGGCCGCTCTGGCCTGCCTGGCCTTCGGCTTCGAGAGCCTCGGGCTGCCTGAGGCCGTTGCGTCGACGACCGTCAACAACCTTCGTTCCCAGGCGGTGATGCGCCGGATCGGCATGATCCGGGACCCGGCTGACGACTTCGAGGATCCGAGCGTTCCCGAAGGGCCCCTTCGCCACTGTGTGCTGTACCGGATGCTCCGCGTCTCGACGTCGTCCATCGAAACCTCGTCCGCATCCATCGGGTCCCCGGCATGAACCAACCAGCGCGACGACCGTAGGCAGCGAAGAACCCACGTACCTGGAGAAGACCGAGACACAGACCCAGTTGCCCGGAGATGTGTGAGACACCGGCCGGGTTGCTTGGAGTCCTCAGAGACTGCCCGGACTTAGGGCTCGCAGAGAATCAACATGTTGCTTCCCGTGGTTCGGGTCGTTGGTGTGGTATGCGCATATCCGGCGAGGTCAGTGATCAACTCGTTCTGAAGTTCGCGGTGTTGTTCCCTCATCTGGACGAGCGGCAGCGCCGTCTGCTGATGGGGGCTGAGGCCAGGATCCTGGGACACGGCGGGATCCGGGCGGTCGCCCGAGCCGCCCAGGTCAGCGAGACGACTGTCCGCAAGGGCGTGGACGAGCTGGAGGCGGGGGCGGCGCCGCTGGGCCGGGTCCGCCGTCCTGGCGGCGGGCGCAAGCGGGCAGCCGAGGTGGATCCAGAACTGCGGCCCGCCCTGTTGGCGCTGGTCGAGCCCGACATGCGCGGAGATCCGATGTCGCCACTGCGATGGACGACGAAGTCCACCTGCAAGCTCGCCAACCAGCTGACCAGGCAGGGCCACCGCGTCTCGGCGGATACCGTAGCCGACCTCCTGCGGGAGGAGGGGTTCAGCCTCCAGGCCAACGCCAAAACCCTCGAAGGCGCCCAGCATCCCGACCGGGATGCCCAGTTCCACTACGTCAACGGCCTGGCCAGGGAGCACATCGCTGCCGGCGACCCGGTGATCAGCGTGGACACCAAGAAGAAGGAACTGGTCGGCCCCTACAAGAACGGGGGCCGTGAGTGGGAGCCGAAGGGGGCTCCGGCCCAGGTCAAGACTCATGACTTCCTGGACCGGCAGGGACCGGGCAAGGCAATCCCGTACGGGATCTACGACGTCGCCGCGAACACCGGCTGGGTCAGCGTCGGCACCGACCACGACACCGCAGCCTTCGCCGTCGCGTCCATCCGCCGCTGGTGGCAGGCCCGCGCCGGCCACGACTACCCGCAGGCCACCCGGCTGCTGATCACCGCGGACGCTGGCGGCTCCAACGGATACCGCACCCGCGCCTGGAAAACCGAACTCGCCGCCCTGGCCGCTGAGACGGGCCTGGAGATCACGGTCTGCCACATGCCGCCGGGAACATCGAAGTGGAACAAGATCGAGCACCGGCTGTTCTCCCACATCTCCATGAACTGGCGGGGCAGACCTTTGACCAGCCACGACGTCATCGTGAACAGCATCAAGGCAACCACCACCCACACCGGACTGACAGTCCACGCGGAACTCGACCCAGGCACCTACAACACCGGCATCAAGGTCACCGACGCAGACATCGACGCCCTGCCCATGCGCCGGCACCGCTTCCACGGCGACTGGAACTACACGCTCCACCCACAACACCGCGACACGACCGGCGCGGCCGGGGACCCATGGTCAGGCGAGGGCCTGCCGCCTCAGCCCTGCGACCGCGGTCTGCGCTATACGGAACTCACGGGCATGACCGAGCTGGCACTGGACGAACTCGTCGACCAGTTGTCCCAGAAACTCGACGAGCTACGCGAACACGGGCGGTCCCAACAGCGAGGAGGAGACCGTATCCGGGCTCGGGGAGCAGGCGCCAAGGACAAGCTGACCACCGCCGACCGAGTCCTGGCCGCCGTTCTCTACCTGCGCAAACTCGGTACCCGAGACCTGATCGCCCAGCTCTTCGGCGTCAACGGCAGCACCATCACCAGGGCCGTTCAGCAAGTCCAGCCCCTCCTCGCCGAGCACGGCTACACCGTCCCGCACTCGACAGCCAGGTTCCGCACACCCGCCGACGTCACCGCGTTCCTCGCGAACAGCATGCCCACAGAGATCAAGTCAGCATGTTGATTCTCTGCGAGCCCTTACGAGCTGGTGCGTGATTGCGTTGGAGACATGGGTGCCTGACCTGGGGGCTTTGTCAGCCGCTGGTGTTGCGGTCGGAGACGAGGCCTGCGATGGCCCGGTAGGTGGCGGGCAGGTTCTCTCGGCGGTGGGTCCAGCGGACCAATTGCTTCCAGCGTTTGTGGTCGGCGAGGGCGTGTTCGACGGTGATGCGCATCGAGGAGTGGCGGTGCCGGGCTCGTAGGCGGGCTTCGATGACCTCGGGCGGGCTGATCTTGTTTCCCTTCCTGGGCGGGGTCACCGCTTGGCCGGGATGATCGCGACGGAGTCCGAGGTAGCCGTCGTCCAGAAGCACTTCCACGTCGGAGAAGTGCTGGAAACAGGTACCGATGCCTTCGTTGCGTGCGGCGGTCGCGTCATGCATCCGGCCTGGTCGCAGGGCATCGGTCCAAAGCGTGCGGCCCTCATGGTCGGCGACGACAGTGGCCTTCATCGTGTTCTGCTTCTTCTTCCCCGAGACAAAAGCACGGCGTCCGCCGCGGCCAGCCGGGGGCCGGCGGACCTGGACCTCGGTGGCGTCCAGCCGCAGCTCGATGCCTTCGGCCTGGGCGTATGCGAACACATCCGCCAGGGTCCGCAGCCGCAGGCCGGGCCGTTCTGGGACCGCGCATCCCCGCTCTGCCAGCAGCCCTCGTATCTCGCCGATCGCACGGGTGATGGTGGAGCGGTCGACGCCGAACAGCAGCCCCAACGCCGCATGCGGCAGATCGTGCCGCAAGTGAATCAACGTGGCCACGAGCCGGTCGACGGCTACCAGCCGATGCTGGACACCGGCTCCTGCCCCACGCTTCCTGGCCCCGCCGCGAGCTTCGTGACGACGCCCCTCCACCACGGCCTGCCACGGACCGGCCAACTCTTCGACCAGGGCCGCGAGATGCCCCCGCGAGACTCCCGTGAACACCTGATGCGCGAGAACCGTCCGACTGACCATGATCGCCACATCCGGATCATGACACCCATCAGCAAGACACGTCACCCGCAATCACGCACCAGCTCGTAACTGGCTGCCAATTTCTAATGCCTGAAAAATGGTGCAGGACCGTGCACCCGCGAGCCGGGAAACCAGGCGCGCCGACACCGGGCATCACCCCCACCAACGACCCCGCACCCCGCCCCGACACCCCCACACCACCACCGCGCCGCCGCCCCACGCCACGCCACCACCACCACGCCGCCGCCGCCACACGCGCCACACCGCCACACCGCCACACCACCACCCCAACCCCCACCCCACCGGACACAAAGAAGCGACGACCACCCCCGTCTGAACCTCCGCCACCGACGATGTTTCTTACCGCTGTACAACGGCGGCGCCAGTCGACTTCACGACCACGTCGGGACGGTGCAGGAGAGCGCGAGAGGGCGGCAGTCCTCTCGCCACACGCCCTGCAGAGGGCGGCGACGGGATCCGCATAGCTCCCACCAGCGGGTGCGCCTGGTGCTACGTTGTTGCAGGGTCCCTCTTGCCGGGATCCTGCTGCGGCACGTGGCCGCACGGTTCGTCCAGCTCGACCAGTAGTGGGGGACGTGGCGCAAGCGCGATCGCATTCAGCGGCAGGCCAGATGATGGGCTACCTCTATCAATGCGAGCTGGCCCTTCTGGAACTTGCACGCCGTAGCTGGGACGACATAACAGTAGAAGTGCGCATGGAACTTCTCGATGACATCGAGTTCCTGCACCACGAGACCCAGGATCCCCTTGAGCTGCTGCAGTCCAAGTATCGAGAGGCGGCAGGACAGCTCAGCGAGACCGGAAAAGACTTCTGGCGCTCAGTCACCTCCTGGATCGACTCTCTGAACCTCAGCGCCGGCCGCTCCGCCCTGCCGCTGCCCATCCTGCGGCTCGTCTCGACGCAAGTTGCCAAGGAGGGGACCTTCCTCCACTGGCTGCGTTCAGGCCCGGACCGGAACGTAGGCCGGGCTCTGGCGCGGATGGAGGAAGTCGCCAACGACACAGACGGACCCAGCACCACGGCTGAAGACCGTGCGCTCTTCATGGAGCTCACAGCAGCGCAACGGCTCAGGCTCGTCACCGCCATGGTGGTGGATGACGGTGCACCAGTGATGTCAGACGTCGACCATAGTCTCGCCAAGGAGCTGGGGATCACCCCCAGCGAGCACGCCAGTGCGGTGCTGGATGAGATCAAGGGGTGGTGGTATCGCGTGGCAGTGCGTCTGCTGGAGCGCAAGGACCCTGCCTACATGCTGGCCTCGGTCAGTGCCGAGGAACTCCTGTGCCGCCGCGATGAAGCCGTCGATCGGTACACGGGCAAGAGCCTGCCGATCACTGAGACCCTCCGCAACCTCACCGAAGCCGAGATGGCCCCCTACCGGAACCGGCTGGTCGTATCGCAGATGCAGTGGATCGGCCTCCCGGACAGAGAGATCGCGACGCATCTGCGCGACTACCACTACGCGCGTGCGCAGCGCTCCGAGTGGCTTCGGACGTTCAAGGTCACTGCGGACGGGCTGGACGCATACGAGCGTGATCTGCACTACGAGTGGGAGAGCGTCTTCCTGCGCCGTACCCGCCGCGTCGACGACGAGACCAGCGAGGCTGCTCGGCAGGACATCGGTCTAGAGGTCCTGGACGACACAATGAAAAAGGTCGCTGACAAGGCGGCTCGACCGGGCACCAGCACGGCACCCTGGATCGGCCGCGGGTCCATCCACGACCTCTGTGACAGGGCGGAAAATGTGGGCAGCGATCGAGCCGTGGGCTGGCACCCAGACCACCCCCGTCTGTGCAAGGACCACATCGAGGCAGCGGGCCAATGACCACACCGGCTCCACGCCACCGTTCGCCGGAGGCTCAGGCACTTCTCAACCCGGCATTCGGCGCCTACCTGCTGGCCAGCAGCGTCCATGCTGCGGAAAGCAAAGCCGGGCAGCCGATGCCTTGGCCATCCGCGTTTCTCGTCCTGCCGCTCGTTCTTCCTGCCAAAGCGCGGAATAGCCTTCCGGGGAAGTCGACGCTCTCCCTCATGGCGTGGGCGGACAACAACCCCCTGCAGCAAGCAGCCTTCGCCGAACGGGCCATCTCGCTGACCGGCCTCACGCGAATGAGTTTGCGTATGGCGGTACGCCACCAAGCCGTGGAAGTCACACCACTCGGCTTGAGGTGTCCGCGCAAGCCCCGATCGGCTCCTGCCGTCGGCCCGGAAGTTACTGAGTGCGCGCGCGCCGCGGCTCTGGTAGGTCGTTGGCTTGCAGTAACCGACCCGCACCGCGCCTATACCGCTCTCGGCGTTCGTCCCTGACCAAGGAGCCCCAGACCCGCCATGCAGCTGCTTGCCCTGGCCCTCTACCACCAAGACAATAGGAAGACCCCCAGGGTCCTGCGGTTCCGCCCCGGCCGGCTGAACATCCTGACCGGCGAGTCCGAAACCGGAAAATCCGGCGTCCTCGCCATCGTCGACTACTGCTTGGGCCGTGACAAGCCCGGGCTACCCGACAACCCCATCGACCGTACCGTCGGCTGGTACGCGCTCCTGACCGAATTTCGTGACGGGCGCCGGATGGTTCTCGCCCGGCCTCGACCGGCTGGCGAGTCCACCACCGAGGCGTTCGTGCGCACCGGAGACCAGACCCTCAGTCTTCCCGGCACCAATGAACTCATCGTCAACTCGAACGCCACCGCGCTGCGCGGCGAAGTCAGCGCACATCTAGGCATCGAGGACTTCCGTTTTCAGCCTCCAGCTGGCGCCGCCCGCTACTCCTTCAACGTCTCGGTAGCCCAGGCCGCCCTGTTCTGCTTCCAGGACCAAGACGAGATCGCGGCGAAGAAGACTCTGTTCCACCGTCAGACCGAACCCGGCATCGAGCAGGCCATCAAGGACGCCCTGCCGTACTTCCTCGGTGCTGCCGGCCCTGACCAAGCCCTGCGGCAGTACCGCCTCGTCGAAGCCCGCCGCGAGCTGCGAGCGGCGCAGCGCAAGCTTGACACGAGTCTGCGACAGCGCGAGGCCTTGGACACCAGTGGCATCGCCTTGCTCAGGCTTGCGCAGGGGGAGGGGCTTCTCAGCGAGGTCCCTGCGGCCCCTGACGCCGCCACGGTGGACTCCCTGCTTCGAAAGGCACTTACCGTCGCGCCCCTCGCTCCAATCAGTTCCGACATCGGTGATCGCCGGCAAGAGCTGAATGAGGAACGTCGTACGCTGCGGGCACAGCTCCAGGAGTTCGACGCTGCCCTGGCCACCGTTGACCGTTGGCAACGCAGAAGCTTCGACTTCACAGGAGAACTCCACCTCCAGGTCGACCGGCTCAAGACACTCGATCTTCTGGGGCCCGAACGGGATCACGGCACAGACGTCTGCCCCATGTGTACCCAACCTCTCGAACATCCGGACCCTGCAGCCCGGGACATTGCGAGGCTGACGAACCGGCTCTCGGAGGAACTGGAGCAGGCCGCCGGCGTTCAGCCCGTCCGTCAGGAGCATCTTCGGGCCCTGCAAGCCCAGAGAGACGGCCTCGCCGAGCGCCTCAAGACCAATGGGTCACTCCTGAAGGAACTCATGGCGAGCGACGAGAACATGTCTCGCCTGCAAGAGCAGCACCTGCGGGCAGCTCACCTTCAGGGACGCATCGCGCAGTCCCTCGCTCATGACCGTGGGCCCACCGACGACGTCAGCCAGCTGCAGAATGCGCTGACATCCGCGCACGACGTCGTAAGCGTTCTTGAAGAACGCACGGCTACCGATGACGTCCCCGCCGAGACGGAGCGGCGTCTCGCTGACATCGCCGCTGACATGACCCCGTGGGCGCGCCGACTCGAACTTGGACAGTCAGCAGAGCCGAACGAAGCAGGCATCAGTTTCAACAAACTCAGCGTGGTCATCCGGCGCCCTCACGACCGTCTACCCCAGGAGCGCGTCGGCAGCGCCAAGAACTACATCGGCTACCACCTCGTAGCCCACCTCGCCCTGCACACCTATCTACGCCGCCACCACAGGCCCGTCCCCAGCTTCCTCGCGCTCGACCAACCCACGCAGGCGTTCTTCCCGGACAAGCCCCGTGACGCCTCCACCGTCCCAGACGCCGACTGGTCCACCGTCACCGAATACTTCCGACTCCTCCAAGACGTCACGGAACTCAACCAAGGCGACTTGCAGATCATCGTTTGCGACCATGCGAATCTGCCCGACGACTGGTTCCAAGAGGCCGTGATCGGCAACTGGAGGCCCAACGGGGACGGCACCCGCAACGCGCTCATCCCGCCAGATTGGCTCACCTGACACTTCGCCAGCGAACCTCCGACGCGTCGGCTCATGCGCAGCGCCGCCTCCGCTCTATAGCCCCCAGGTACAAACTCGTGCCGTGCTTCCCGCCCGGACGGGGCCGCTCCATGGAGTGGTCCCGTCTACCGCCCGGAACCTGTAGGGCGACCCCACGGTTCCCCGGGTCATGAGCGACGAAAGCGTGATCACGATCGAGATCCGAGGCAACGAAAGGGCCGCGCTCGAAGCGGCCCACCGGATCTCGACCCTCTTTCTATCCAGCGGGCCCTGCCGGCTCCGCCGTACGCCCGGCGAGGACGAAGTGCAGGTGCTCGTCCACGCGGACATCGACAGGGGATCGGGAGAGGGCGGCTACCTCGACCCTGATGAGGCGGAGGGCGCAGGCTCGTTTCTGCGGTGAATCCGGCCGTCCGCACGGGTGAGTTGTCCGGCGGGGCCTGTCGGGGCGGGGCTCGGGCCCGCTAGACCCGGCTGTGTGATCAAGAACCTGATGCTGCGCGGTCTGCCCGCGCTCGCTCTCTGTACCCTTCCCGTCCTCGCTGCTCCGGCCGCGCATTCCGCTCCCGCCGCCACGGCGGCACCAGCGGCCACCGGTGTGGCCGGCCCGGCCGGGGTGCGTGCTCCGCTGCCGTTGTTCGAGGCAATCGACCGGCTCCCCGTGGCCGTCGAGCACCGCGAGGGCTACAAGCGGGACCTGTACAAGCACTGGAACAAGGGCCGCAACTCCGGGGACGGCTGCGACACCCGCAAGGAGGTCATCCTCGCCGAAGCCATCGGGGCGCCGCAGGTCGCGGCTGGCTGCAGGCTGACGGGCGGCTCCTGGCGCAGCGCCTACGACAGCGTCGTCGTCTCCGATGCGGCCCGCCTGGATGTGGACCATTTCGTTCCCTTGGCGGAGGTCTACGACTCTGAGCAGGTGCCGTGGTCGGCGGCGCGGCGGGAGGCGTACGCGAACGACCAGGCGTCCCCGGACACGCTGATCGCCGTCTCTGCCGCCTCCAACCGGTCCAAGGCGGACAAGGACCCGGCCGAGTGGCTGCCCTCCGACGCCTCGTACCGCTGCACCTACGCCGCGACGTGGGTCGGCACCAAGCTGCGATGGGACCTGGCCGTCGACGACAACGAGCGTCAGGCGCTCCTCGGACTCGCCGAGGACTGCCCCACCACCACCGTCGTGTACGAGCCCGCCCCGTAACCTGCACGGCCAGGCTGGAGATGCGCTCGGGCCTGGCCGGCCGCCTCGGGCCAGGAGCAGGGGCCTGTACCTGCCCGCCACCCCGCACCGCATGGCCCGCACCCCGGCCCGGGGCGGGGCGTCTACCCGCCCGACGAACAGGGGTGGCGCCGGGTCCGCTACGACGGCGTCGCCATCGGAGTCGCGCACCGCCCTTCCGACATCAGGGTCTTCCTGGCCTCCGCCGGCCTGGAGAGTGCCGAGGACGTGGACCTGACCGATCCCGACTTCGTGGAGTGGAGGGGTGCCGGCCCCGAAGCGTGGGAGCCGATGCCGTAGCGGCCGGGCGGGTGTCCGGACGGACGGGAGACACAAACTCTTCACAGCCTCATCCCTCGGCGCCCCTCACCGCGAGGAGCAGTTGGGTCGCTCCTGCCGCAGAGGGATCGTTTCCGCAGGCGAAGACCTCGCAGAGAGGTCTGCGAAATTCACCCGAGCAGCCGCGCCGCCCTGCCGAACGGCGGCCGGGTGGCGGTGGGCGTGACCACTCAGATGTCGCCGACGGCGAACTGGTCGAGCGTCGCGGGGTAGGTGTTCATGCCGCCCTGCACGCACTGGGTTGCGAGTTCGATCGGGCTGGATGTGGGGCGGCCGGCAGCCTGTGCGGTGCCTCCCGTGAGGGGGCCGGCGGAGACGGAGCCGCCTTCCAGGGAGAAGGACTGCTGGTCGCCGCGGAACGTCGTCTGATCGACGATCGTCCGGCTGCCGTTGCTCCACGTGATCGTCGCCCGGACATATCCCGGCCCGAACGGTCCCGGGCAGACCGCGCTGAGGACACCTTCGAGCCGGACCGTGCCACCGGTGATCTTCGGGTGCGCCGTGGACGAGCAGGCGCCCAGATCACCGTCGGCGGTCAGCCGCACCGTGCTCTTCCTGAACGTGACGCCGGGATCGAACTGCGCGGTAAGGGAACCACCGTCGCAGACGACACGGCCGATGTCGGCCGGGGCTGCGGCCGGGGCTGCGGCCGGGGCTGCGGCCGAGGCCGGGCTGAGAGAGGCAAGAGCGACCACCGCGGTGGTCGCGATCGCCGCCGAGATCACAGGACTGCGCATGTGGGGCCCCGTTCCGCTTCTGAGATGAGGGTGAACCCAACAAGCCAACCCGGTTCCGTACGCGCCGGACGGCGTCCACGCCGGACGCCGCCCTAACACCACCACAAGGGGCGCAGGCGCCACCTGGCGGGAGCTACGGGGAGTTATACGAGAACAGGGCCGATTCCTTGTATTAGAGGCTCAGAAGCGTCAACCGCTGTCCCGAGTTCCACGAGGCCGGGATGCTCGTCTGTGGTGCCCGACCCGATCGACAATCCGTCCGCTCGGAGATCGCGAGCGGCGTCAGAACTCAGTGATGAGAGACAGGGGCGCGGACCACCCACCGGAACACCGCCCGGACCACCCTGGCGAGCGGGCAGGAGGGCCCCGCAGCGGGGGCGGCCGCGGGGGCCGGAGCGCAACGCGGCTGTGGAGCGGGCGGGCGCGGACAGGCTGACGCGGAGCAGCACCCCCCGTCGAACCGCACATATCGCGTACATGGGGCGTACGAATGCGTACAGCCCGCTGGCCTCCGGCCGCAGGCAGCATCACGCCGTGCACACCCCGCACCTTCCGGGGCCCAGGAGGGCCGCACCACACGCAGGACGGATGCGGTTGAACGCAGCCGCGTCGAAGGCGGGCATGCCTGGGACGGGGGTGATCGGGTCAGGGCCGTGTCCGGGCAGGCGTCCGGGTGGGCGCTGCGCACGTGGTCGGCCCCGGCCTCCAGCAGCAGAGCAGTGAGGCGTCCTGCCTCAATCGCGGGGCTCAGGCCCCGGCACGGCTCGCAGCGGGCCGCGTAGAGCGTCGTCATACCCCGAACGCCGCACCTGACGGGCAAGCCGCGATGAGTCTGGTCAGCTGGCGCCTGAACACGGCGGCAAGTCAGCTCTAGGCGTGGCAGATGCCCTTCGTGATCGACGAGGCGAGGCGGACCCGCATCATGGACCGGCAGGTCGTCACGATCCTGCTCGATGCCCTCGCCGCCACCCTCTGGGGCCCCGGCTGCGCCACCACACCGACCCGCCCGAGCTCACCATGCAACGGTCCTGAACCCGGCTACGCGCACCTGGGCAAGCCACCCTGGAGGATGGCTTGCCCAGGTAAGCCTCGGGCTTGCCCAACCGTGTGACCGGTCACGCCGGTCACCGGCGTGACCGATCTACTCCCCGCTATCGGTCAACCCGCACGTCAGCGGCGTGACCGGCCCGTGCAACTCTCTGTGGAGTCAATCGTCGGATCGCTCGCGCCACGGCGCCTACGTCACCTGGACCCTCGAACCTGGTTACTGGGCCAGCTGCTGGGCGTGGTCGAGTGGGGCTTGCGAGGAAGCTTGCCACCAGTTCAGAAGGCAGCCTTGGACGATGTGTCCGAAGGTGTGCAGATGCATGGGCAGGTCCTTGGCCACCCAGGCCGCGTTGCCGACGGCGGCAGCAGTTCCCGATGGACGCTCGTCCAGCGCCGACCCGCTACGCATCGGTTCCTGGCACAACGGGTGCGGAAATGGGACGCCAGCGTGCAGCCTCTCAGACCGGTATCCGTACAGCCGGTCAATGGCCTTCTTCAGCTTGGGCCAGTCCCATTCAACCTGCGCGTACGGCTCCGGCCGGATCGAGGGCGGACCGGGTCGGTACCTTTCCACACATGCCTTGAAACGAGCCGTGGCCTTCACGATGTTGACCAAGTACGGGGCCACAGCTTCAAGGTGGTCCTCACCACCTGCACCAACGAGTTTTGCAGCCAGCTCAGGCATTTCCTGCCTCAGCAGTTCAGCAGCCGGTGTGTCCTTGAGTGTCTGCCGGCCGGCAACAACCTCAATGGCGGACACCAGCAGCAGCCAGGCAAGCTCTGGGTCGGTGTCCGCTACCCAAAGGGCGTCGCGGAAGTGACGGGCAGCCCGAACCAGCGCCACCGCGTCCTCTCGCCCCAAGGCAAGGTAGCGGTCCAACCATCCCTTCAAACCCGCTAGGTCAAACCCCTTGGGTACGGGATAAATCGTTCTGGCACCAGGTGTCCAGTCCGGCACGCGATGGGCGTAGAACTCAGGCGCACCACGGTGCTCCCCTTCCGCCCTGAACGTGCGAACACGGCCGCCGGTACGGAGGCGTATGCCGGCTACCAAGGAGATGAGACAGGCAATCTCGTCGTCCAGCGTGAGGTTCAGCCAGCCCGTGGTGTCTGTCTTGTTCATCGGCTGCACATCGAAGTCAGGAAAATGGTCATCGAGGTGCAGCGCCAGCACTGGGGCCAAACGCCCCGTCTCTGGGAAGCCCAGACAGTTCGTGACGGCGTAGGGATAGCAGGTGACCTCGGAGTCGCCAGTCACATGAGCGTCGGAGTACAGGAGAAACTCGACTCCACCAGTACGCGGGCAACCCCGGTCCGCGACATACCGAGCACTCCAGCTCCAGGGAGCCGAGACATCAAACTTGGCCTCTTCGTCCATTCTCTCAAGGTGCACGGCCCGAGCCCCCGAGACAACGGATTTGCTCGGACGGAGGAATCCCCGCTCACCGGCCGACCCTTCACCCGCCGCCGACACCGCGGGGCGGGTCCAGATGCCTGCTACGGTGACCGCTGTCGTACCGCTCCAGCTTGGCGGCCAGGGCGTAGGACATCGTGCGGTCGATGGAGTCCTCCACTTCAGCGGTCACTCCCCCGCACCCTGGCCGATCCCGGCACCTCCGGGTCGTGCGCCGTGGCCGCGTCCCGACTGTCGGCGCGGCGACTTCGCTATCCATTCCGCAGGACGGTCCCGGTCCTGCGACGCGACCGGTGATCGAAGGACGCCCACGGACGCGCCGTCCGTGGGCGCCCTTCGGTCAGCTGCGCTGCATGGCCTTGAGGTCGGCCAGGCTCAGCTCGTTCGTGCCTCGCTCGGCCGCACCGCTCTGGGTCCAGGCGAGGATCGCAGGGTGTGCTTCCTCGTACGAGGCGTCGGCGGCCGTGTTCTGGCCGTCGCTGTCGGCGAGCTGGGTGAGGTAGGCGGCCAAGGCAGCGGGGCCTCCGCCGCTGTAGCCGACGCTGTACCCACGCCCCTCACGCTGCGGCAGGATCGACAGAACCCCCCTCTCCGTCCGGGCCCAGAACATGCCGTAGCTGATGTGGAAGCGGCTGAAGACGTCGTCGGGACGCAGGGCGAGTGGAGCGAAGGTGCTGTAGCTCCACTCATCCGTGCCACCCTCACCCCGGTGCTTGAAGTGCTCGCCGACGACGGGCAGCCCGAACTCCAGGTCATAGAAGGCACGGCGGCACAAGCAGCCCGAGCCCTTACGTGCCGACGGACTGCTGGGGTCCTCCGTGACGCACGGGTGGAACAGACTCGGGATCTTCGTCCGCTCAACAAGCATGCAGTGCATCGCGTTCGGCTCGCACCGCACCAGCCTGCTCAGCCATTCCTGAACGTGCGGTGTCACGGTCTTATGCGCCTCGATGCCCAGCTCCGCGTTCCGCGAAGAGCAAGCGATACCCAGACGCGGTTCGGTGTAGACGACGAATTGCATGAAGCCCTTCGTCGGGTCGGTCAGGTTCAGGTGGCTGGCCTCATAGGTCAACGTGGCGCTCCAATGCGGACGTGCTGGGGAGGTGGGTCAGGGGACGCGGTGTTCGGGGCGCAGGGTGAGGCCGCCGTACAAGAACTGCTCGGTATCGTCCGGTTCGAGTCCGAGGGCGCGGGCGACTGCGGTACCTTCGTCGTCGCGGACGAAGGCGAGCAGGATCTTGCGGCTGGCGGGGTCGGCCATGGCGCGGCGGGCGGCTTCAACCGTGTGGGCGACGCAGCCGGTGGTGCCGTCTTCGACGGTGCCCCGGCGGGTAGTGTCGTCCCAGACATTCAGCTGGAGGTTGGCGCCCTCGGCGGAGCAGTCCTCCTCGGAGTCCGCGCCCAGGACACACCGCCCGAGCATCGCGGCGTGGGCGTGGCGCTGGAAGTAGACGGCAGTGCCCAGGAGCCGGTCTACCTCCTTCTCCGTGTTCTCGCGTGCCTGCTCGGGGCTGACGAACGAGTTCTTCCGGTCGCGGGGCTGCACCCGGATCTTCAGCGCGGCCAGGCTGCGGGCGAGGTCGTCGGCGATGCTGAGCAGACCCACCAGGTTCACGTCGCCGCGCTGGCGGGGCGGCGGCAGTTCGCCGGGGTAGGTGTCGAGGGGTTCCAGCGGTTCGTGCAGGTCGGTCAAGGTTCCTCCCGTGCCGGGTGCCAACGTCCGATTCTCGATCCGGTCTGCCGGGGCTCGCGGGTGAAGTCGCAGATCGGCCATGCGCTGGCCGGTTGGCGTCGTTCAGCCCACACGGCCCGGCCCCCTGCCTTGATCCGGCTGCGCCGTGGGGTGTCGCTGCTGCTGGCGGACCGCGTCGGCGGCCGGGGCCTGAGTCGCCTGCTTCGTCTGGTCGGCCTGCTCTTCGACCGTGCGGCTGCGGGCTTCGGCCGCGCGGGTGAGCGCGGCGATCCGGGCGAGGTTCTGCGGTGAGGTCATCCACGTCGCGGGGTCTGTCGTGCGGCCTTCCAGGTACTCCTGTGGCATCGCGGCCTGCTGGTGGGCGTGGATGGCGGCTGCTCGCTGCGCCGGGGTCAGGGCGGCGTCCCGGCCTGGGTGGTCAACGGCGTGCGGCGCAGCCTGGTCGTGGTCGTGGTCGGGCGGTACGGCCGGCGCGGCTGCGGACGACGAGGCCGCGGCCGGTGCTTCGTCCCGTACGGCTGGTGGTGCGGTGAGGGCGGCGCGGATCGCGTTCTGCAGGGTGAGGCTGGCGACCCGGGCCCGCTCATACCGGGTCGACTCCCGGGGCGGTTTCCCATCGGTGCCCGCGATCCACCAGCGGGCGGGCCAGGCGAAGTCGGCGGTGTAGGAGAGCTGGTCCGGGGCCGGCGTCCGCCGGCCCTTCTGGGGCACGGTGAGCTGACGGCTGTAGCGCTGGAGAGCGCGGTCGGCGATGTAGCTGTCGATGCCGGGCACGTAGGCGCGGCCGCGCAGGGTCTCCATCAGGTGCCGGCGCGTTTCGGCCAGGACGTGGCGGCGGGCGTAGATGTTGCGCACGGTGAAGACGACCGCGGCGACGTCGACGATGGCGAGCGCGGTGTCCACGCGCGGCCTCACCCGGGCCCGGATCAACTTCCCGGCTGCCTGGCACCGCTGAAGCAGCCCGTCGACCATCCGCTGCTCGAAGTTCAGGAGCGCGGAGACCCTCCACCACGCGAGAAGCTGATCCAGCGGGCGGGGGGTCTTCTTGTCCGGGCGGGTCTCCTGCGCCGCCCACCACGCCAGACCGTGGCGAGCGCGCTCGCCGGGCAGCCGCCCGTACTTCTGGATGTAGTCGTCCGTGATGCCCTCCAGGACGTCCTCGATGCGTCGCCGGCGGGTGGCCGACCAGTCGATGAGCTCCTGATCAATCCCGGCTATCTCCATCACCGGGCGAAGACCCGGCGTCACCTCCCGAGGCACCGTCGCCAGCCCGAGCTCCTCGCACACCTCGGTCGTCATCTGGAGGGTGTAGAGCGTCCCGGCCGCCACGACGTGCTGGTACAGGCGGACCGTGTCCAGCGCGTACCAGGAGCCGTCCGGGCGCTGCGCCCGGTTGGCGATCAGGCAGTGCTCATGAAGGAGGCCTGCGTCGAAGCCGACCGGCACGCTCCCCCACCGTTCCCAGTCCATCACCGTGAGCGGGGCACCGCTGAGGTTGGCCCAGTGGAGGTCGCCGTGCTCGGTCACCCGTTCGATGGGGTCGGGGGCGTCGATGCCGAGGAAGAGCGGGAAGGAGCGGCGCATCCACAGCGTCCGGACCGTCTCCCGCTCAGTCGCCACCCCGGCCAGCACCTCCAGGGCCTGGTGCAGCTCCTCCCACCACCCGTCGGTCAGGCCTGGGTCGGTGAGGAGTTCAGGGGTGTTCTGAGAGATGACGGGCTGGGGCATGTAGGAGATCAGGTCGGCGTCGTAGGTCCAGCCGTCCTTGGTCCAGCGAACCGTGGCATGCAGGCGAGGGCGCGGTACCGCGTCCGGGAGGTTCTCGGCACCGATGATGCCCTCATGCGGTAAGCGGGTGGCAACGCGGTCGTCGGAGGTGGCTTCTACGCGGAGCCAGTGGTCGGTGCCCGCGCGGGAGCTGATGGTGCGGCCGTTCCAGCCCCACGCACACGGCGGGCTGGTCGCGGTGGAGAGACGGTTCCCCGCTTCGACATGCGCGGCCTCCATCCGCTGTCGGGTGGCGTCATCGGGGGGCGAGTACATCGAGCACCTTCCTGAGTTCCGTGTCGGTCAGCGGGTCGTCCAGGGCCGATACGGCGGTGTCCCAGTGCTCCGGAGTGCTGGCCGAGACCAGCAGGACGTCCAAGCTCGGGCAGGAACCGGCCGCGAGCAGGCACGCGGTAGCAGGGTGTGCGCCGGGCCAGATCAACTCAACCAGTTCGGGCGTGATCAAATCCAGGAGTTCCCCGCCGTGCAGGGGAGCGGAGGCGAAGGTGAGGAGGCCGGCCGAGCGGGCCTGGACCAGGGGGCCGCGGCCGTCGAGAGCGCGGGTGATCGGCTGGGCCATTACCAGGCTGACCGGCTGCTGGACGGCGGCGAGGGAGTCCGGCGCCGGCAGCATCGGCCGGACGTTGGCACGCCGTCGGACCCGGAGCCAGTGTCGCCTACTCCCAGGGCGGGCCACAGGGGGGCACGGGAAAGGTGCCTTGCTGCGGGCGGCGGGGCGCCATTCAGGTCGGTTGCCTCCCGCAGCAGGACGGTGGCTTCTGCGGCGGCGATCGCCTGCGCCTGGTAGGCCTGTGCGCGGTGCCAGGAGGCTGCGGCCTCCACCGCCTCCACCGCCTCCACCGCCTCCACGAGAGCCAGTATCAGGGCGAGGACGACCGCGGAGCCGCCGCCCTGGGCAGCGCGCGGTGCGTGTTCCAACGCCCGGGTCGAGGCGCGCCAGCCGGCACGGGCGCAGCCTTCGAGAGAGCGGGCGCCTGGGGCGCGGGCGGCCTGCTCGAAGGCGTCGGCCGCCGCCTGGACACGGGCACGGACCGGGGCCGCAAGTATGGCCGTGCCCAAGACGAGACCCCGGTCCTCCTCGCCCTAATCGCGGAACCGCTACCCGGCGTTCCAGCCGGTCCCTCGCCGCACCCGCAATCAGCCACGACACCGCAACGGCCCGCCGGATGTGTCGGCGGGCCGTTGCGGCGAGGCTAGGCGAACGCGGTGGTGGGATCAACCGGTCCGACCCGGCCCGCCACGTCGACTAAGTGCATCAGCCCTGCATTGCGAACCTTGCGACTTCTCGCAGGGGAGATCTCCGTGATCTGGGAGACCCGGTCAGGGGAGAATGGGGTAGATGTCCGCCCACTCACGCAGAAGGCGTTCGCCGCTGTCTCCTACCGGAAGGAGCTTACATATGGCGAGAGTTGGCCGGAGGAGCATTTTCGTCTCACGGAGCAGCTTGATTGTTTTTACATCAAGGCTTTTCCAGACTTGCCCCAATTTACGGGCTTGCGCTGCAGGCAGCGGCACCTCTCCGATGAAGAGGGTGACCTGATGGTGCGGGTCCAGCAGCGGGATGCTGTCATTTACTGGAACGCGCAGCAAAAGAACATCAGACAGATTCAGCCTACGAATCACCTCTTCTCGTTTTGACATCTCCTGGACTTCGACGACGCGATTGAAGATCGCATCCATTGCGGCAGATAGGATCCCCCATTCACCTGGCTCTACCTTGCTCGCGCCAGCGATGACCTCTGCTGCGGAATAGCCGAGGAGTAGACGCAGCTGGTTATTCGTCAAATCCTGAAGGGGAGATTTATCCGAAAGGATTAGACGCGAGAGAGGTAGCGCGTTGAGTGAAGTCAATTCCTCAAAGCTCAAGGGAAGGTCACTCCAGCTCGAGCGAACGCATCTCTACCGAGTTTCAAGCTTTCCGATGACGGTTTGAAGTGCCCGCTATGGTTGTTTATATCGACTCCGAAGTAGGCGCCATGAGAACCCACTACCATTGCTTCACCTGCGGCAAGAACAGGCTCGCCCCGACTCAAGACGGTGTGGAATATCTCCTGCCCCTGAACCATCTTGGGAACAACGACAAGCCGCCCGTCTTGCAATACGGCCCACTTGATGAGTTCCCCATCGATCGCGCGGTCAAATTCAGGACTTCCCGGTTCAGACGGCGATATCCCTAGATTTTCCGCACTGCGAAGTTCCTTTTCCAGGACTTTAGGCATCCGGTTGGGGAAAATGCATGGCGAAGTATTGTGTACGAGGACGGGCGTCCGCCCGAAGAGAACATAGTACGTGTGAAGTTCGTTCACCGTAAGGTTGTAAGCGCTCTGGCGGCCCTTCCAGCGGAGCACCTCACTGATGCGCACGGCAGCGCCCTCGTAAGTACGCAGGGAATCGCCAGGATTCAGCTGCTGCGCGTCCGTCCACTTGGAAGCGGAATTAGACCAGAAAGGATGATGGTCAGTTGATGTTACAACTCCGCCTCCGCCTGAAGCATCGAGGGTGATGGTCGTGAAATCACGATCGTCCGGAGTGTGGATTGTCGCATCTACGCGCCGGGGTCCATGAAGTCCAGAAGCGGGATCGGCTGCCTGAACCTGGTCACCAGTCTTTATTTTCTCAATTGGCCGAGTTGATCCGTCTCCCAGGAGAACAAGAGTTCCGGCCGGGAAGCTGTTCTTACTTGCCGAGCATGGAGGAAGTTTCTTCCAGTACCTTGCGAGGTTTTCGTAGACTTCTTTTGCTCTGGGGCCGAGCCTCTCCGCGTGCTGTGCCCACTTGGCCGGTGTGGTCGCCCATCCTGCGAAGGGGATCATCGAGGCGCAGGCGAGTGCTGCGTCTGTCCAGAGGTTTTCGCCACCTGTGGGTGTGAAGTGGTCGATGACTCCTTCGATTGCATAAAGCGCGCAGCTTGCGCCGTCCGCCGGTTCCCCGATTACAGGAATCATGCCGAAGAGGTCCAGAGACGCATGAGTCAAGTCGATCATGAATCGACCGTCTTCGGGGTTAGTGATGCCGTTCATGGACAGGGCTATCCTGGCCCAGCGAGGGAGACGATCGAAGGGGTCGTCCGGGATGTTGAGCGATGTAAGCCTGAGGGCTTCCTGCACGTTCTCGAGGAACTGGTCGACCAGGTAACGGTCGAGGGTGGCGTGGTATTTCCCTTCGGCCTCTTTGGCGCTCATGCCCGCGTTCAGGGCCGAGTTGCGGGCGGACTCGGCTGCCTTGTAGGCGCTTTCGGCGTAGCCGACTGCGGCGACGTAGCTTCCCCGGGCGGACGCCGCCGAGGTTTCTGCGCTTCTCGCGCTGCGTGCTGCCTGGTTTTCTGCATTCCGGGCGGTGGCCGCTGATGCACGTGCTTCGGCGGCGGACTTTTCCGCGCGGTTCGCTGACTGCGTGGCCTGGGTGGCGTAGGTGTCGGCCTGGTTCGCGTAGGAGTCCGCCTTCTGGGCATGGCCGGCAGCTACGTCGGCGTGTCCTTGGGCAGTGGCTGCCGTCTTCGCAGCTTCGAAGGCATTCCTGAACGCGGTGGCAGCGACGCCACTTGCCTGCGCGATGATGCCCTGAACCTGCGCGATGTGCGCCGCGTTCAGCTGGTCACGACGCTTGGCACGGTACTGGCCGGATTCGATGAAGGCCATCAGATGGGTGTCAGGGCTGGCCAGTGCGGCTTCCGCTGCGGCCTTGACCTCGGGACCGCCTCCGTCTGACAGGCGGACGGCGGCGACGCGGTAGTCCTCAATCCGCGCCCGGTGCTGTTTAGCGGTGAGGAAGTCGGTGAGGGCTTTCGGATTAGGGTCGGCAAGGGTCGCCTTGACTGCGTCCTTGACACCCTCCCCACCTGCATCGCCGATCCGGGTGACCTCAATGCGCTGGTCAGGCACAGCGGCCTGGTACTGGCCGGTGGTGAGGAAGGCGTCTACCCGAGCGATGTCGCCCTTCAATGCAGCCGCGGCCCCAGTGCGTACGTCGTCGTAGGGGGAGTCCTGCGAGAGGCGGTTGACCTTTTCACGCTTGTCCTGATCCTCGGCCTTCTTCCAGCCGGTGCGGGCGTACTCGACGACGGCCGCATTGTCGCCGGTTAGGGCAGCCTCGGCGGCAGTACGGCTCCATGACCCGCGGGCCTGCATGGCGGTCAGCGCCATCTTGCGTCCGGCGGCCGCGACCTGTGCTGCGTCGGCGCCAGGCTGGGCTGCCTGCTGCGCTAGCTGAGTGAAGCCGGCGTCCAGTTTGGCCGCTTCCTGCTGGAGGCGGGCAGCAGCAGCCGTGGTGAGGTTGCTGGCCTCCTTGGCGTCCCTGGCCTCATTGACGGATGCATTGGTGCGCTCGGCGACTTCTTCAGCCTCGGCCTTGCGAGCTGCTTCCTGAACAGACTGTGCCTGCTTCACCGCGGTGTCGGCGGCAGTAGCCGACACGAGGGCCTGATCGGCGTTGATCTTTGCGGCGTTGGCAGCCGCTTGAGCGTTGCCCGCGTGTTCTCCTGCTTTCCTAGCCGCCGCAGCCGCGTTACGGGCGTGGCCTGCGGCCGAACGGGCTGCGTCACGCGCCTGGCGAGCGGCCTTAATGGCATCGGCCGCATGCCCCTGGGCAGCGGCGGATGCGCGCCGCGCCTCGCCTGCGTAGCGGCGTGCCGAGGCCGCTGCCGACGTTGCCTGGTCGGAGTTGGCGCCTGCCTGCTTGGCCCAGTTCCCGGAGGTTTCAGCGAAGCCGGCGGCGGCTTCCATGTCGCCGATCGCATTGATCGATGCCAGGAGTGAGGTGTTGGCCGCTTCGAGCGTCTTGGCCATCGCCTCAGCCGAGTCGGCGATCTTCTCCGCGTGGGCGGCAGCCTCGAGGGCATGATTTGCAATGGTTTCGTTGACCTTGCCAGAGGCGGCGGCGTTCCATGCCTCGGTAGCGGCGTGGGAGGCCTGCAGTGCCGCGTTGGCGGCGTTGTATGCGGCGATTGCGGCAGTCTGGGCGGCTGCGTTCGCGGCGCGGGCCGCAGCGATGGCTGACTTCGCGGAGGCGGCGGCGCGTCGGGCTGACTCTGCAGCCCGGCGGGAGGCATCAGCGGCCTTGGCGGCGTCGTTCTTTGCGAGTTCGGTCTCGCGTGCAGCCTTGGCGGTCTCCTGCTTGGCCAGGTCGGCGGAGGTCTTGGCCTTCGCGGACTCTTCCTCGGTGCTCTTCCTGGCCTTTTCGGCCGCCGCGCCGGCGTCGGCAGTCTGCTTGGCCAGCTGGCCGATGGTGGCGTGTTCCTGGTCTTGGGCCCGGGCGATGTGCTGCCCGTAGGTGAGGAAGTCCCGAACTGCTTCGATGCCGGATCGAAGGGCCTCAGCGGCCGCTCGCTTGGTGGCGGGGCCGCCTGCGGATTCGATCTGCGTCACGCGAACGCGGGCATCATCGTCACGCTCTTTGTACTGGCCCTCGCTCAGGAAGGCGCGGATTCCGTCGATTGAGCCGCGCATCGCGGCGTCGCCGGCTTCGTGGATGCCGGGGCCACCGGCGTCGATGATGCGAGTCGCCTGGACGCGTTCATCGTCGGCGAGCGGCTGTTTCCAGCCGTCCTTCATGAATGCCGCGAGGTCTTGCGGGGTGCCTGCCAATGCCTTGGAGGCGGCCTCGCTGAGGCCGGGGCCCGCGTCGGTGACGAGTTTGAGCGCAGCCTCGCGCAGGTCGAGTTCCTCGGCGACCTTCTGACCGCTCGTGAGGTATTGGCGGATCTGCTCGTCGTTGCCGGACAGCGCCGTGCCAGCGGTGGACTTGACGGCAGGGCCGCCTGTCTTCCAGTGCTGGAGTACCTGCTGGCGGTCGGTCAGTGGGGGGACAGTCGGCCCCTCGGCGGCGGCGGGCGCTGCCGATATCAGTCCGGCTAGCAGTGCGAGCGGGAGCAGGCCGCGGGCGGCGCTAGCGGCACCTGCGGCTCCTCTGCCCCGGGCTCGTGCCCAACGGTCTTGGGTATGACGCACGAAGAAGTTCCTCTTGCTGGTCTGTGGATGCCGTGCGGCGCGCGAGAACTTCCCGAGTGCCGGAGGTGGTGGCGTCGTTGCCGGTCGGCGCCCGCGGAACGGGCTTGCCGCCTTCTGTGATTCGGCGTCCCCAGGCCGAAGGCGACAGGCCCTTGCCGGGTTCTCGACCCAGTACGGCTCTGCTTGAGCATGGACAGAGATCCGCTTGGGGACCGGATGGTTGCAGTGGAGAAAACGATCTTTATCTCATCGTTACCTGGAGGTGCCGTGCTGACAGCTGCGACGTACCTCGATGATCGTCAACCGGAGGCATGTGGCTATGCTGCTCGATGGCCCCCAGGCAAAATCCGCTGCCCGCAACGACGCGGCACGGCCTCCCATTTCCTGGCGCACCCCGATCGTTAAACAGCGGGGGCACTGTCGTGAAAGTGAAGCAAAACCAGTGCGCATACGCAGATGGCTGCCCGCAGCTACCGTGACCGCGGCCGTCGTCATCGGTACGCCCGTCCCGCTCGCCGCGGCAGTCGAGACGCCGCCGGCCAACGCCGGCGCTCCCCATGCGGTTGACGACGGGGCCTACCCCTACAGCGACGACATCCTGGCGGCCACGGGCGCCAGCCTCATCGCTGGCGACGGCAACATCAACCACACCAGCTGCACTCCCGGCCAGTACCAGATCATGGTCTGGGCGAGGCACCTGAAGACGGCCGAATCCACGATCTGCTTCAGGGCCGCCAACACGGGCTACCTGTCCGTCAACATCCCGCGTGCCTACCGGATCGAGACGATCGACCGGGACATCAAGGCCAACATATCCGTCGACGGCAGCACGCAGTCCCTGGCCTTCCCCGCGGGCAGCAGCGAGGCTATCGGCGAGGGGCAAGCCAATGACCCCGAGCGAGCAGTTCTGTTGGAGATGCGGGTCACTGGGTCCAAGTCCCCTGTCTCCCAGCCGCCGACCGGTGAAAATCCGCTGGCGTTCGCCGGCAAGCTGAACATCGGTGACACCCGGTCCTGCACCGCAACGCTGGTTGACCCGCGCTGGGTCCTTACTGCCAAGAGCTGCTTCGCCGACAAGCCGGCGGAGAGTATCGATGTGGCTGCCGGCGCTCCGAAAACCAAGACTGTCCTGACCATCGGTCGCTCCGACCTCGCGACGAGTGGCGGGCACACGACCGACATCGTGGAGCTCGTGCCGCGCCCGGACCGGGACCTGGTCATGGCTCGCCTCGACACGCCCGCCTTCACCATCGCCCCGGCACCCGTGTCGGCTAAGGCACCCGTCACGGCCGAAGCGCTCACCACGGCCGGCTTCGGCCGCACGCGTGGCGAATGGGCGCCCAGTAAGATCCACACCGCCGCATTCTCCGTCGGCGCCGTTGCGGCGACGGGCTTCGACACGACCGCCAAGACTCCGACCGACGCCACCGTCTGCAAGGGCGACGCCGGAAGTGCTGTAACGCGGACCGAGAACGGGAAAGCCGTGCTCGCCGCCGTAACCAGCCGCTCCTGGCAGGGCGGCTGCCTCGGCAGCACAGAGACCCGTACCGGGGCTTACAACACCCGCGTCGATGATCTCGGTCCCTGGATCGGCGAGCAGCGTTCGCGGAGCTCTGCCGCGGTGAACGAGGCCGGCGGCAGCAGCAGGGTCCGTTGGGCGGACTTCGACGGTGACCGCAAGCCGGACTACATCAGCATCGCTGACAACGGCGCCGTCTCCGTGTGGCTGAACCGTGGTGGCGACGGCGCTGGCGGGTGGACGGAGCTCGGCCAGGTCGCGGTGGGCACCACCACCGACCGCAGCCGCGTGCGCCTGGCGGACTTCGACGGCGACGGGAAGTTCGACTACCTCGTCATCAACCCCGACGGCACCGTTAAGGCATGGCTCAACCGCGGCGGCGACAAGGTCGCACCGTGGAAGGAGATCGGCCAGGTCGCCACCGGCGTGACCGCCGACGTCAGCAAGGTCCGCTTCGCCGACTGGGACGGCGACGGCCGCACGGACTACATCGTGTTCAACGACGCCAACAATTTCAACGTCTACCTCAACCGCGGCGGCGACAGCGTCGCGCCGTGGCAGGGCATCGGCAAGGTCACCACCGCCACCAACGACCGCACCCGAGTCCGGTTCGCCGACAGCGACGGTGATGGCAAGGCCGACTACTACGTCGTCAAGGCCAACGGCGGGGTCGATCTCTACCTCAACCGCGGTGGCGACGTCGTCGCCAACGGCTGGCAGTGGGTCGGACAGATCACCACTGGTGCGACCACCGACCACACCAAGGTCCAGTTCGTCGACTTCACCGCCGACACCCACGCCGACTACGTCCTGGCCGACAAGGACACGGCCGGCAGCGCTACCGTCTACCGCTGGAACGGCGGCGACACCTCCGGCCCCAACGGCTGGACCAACATCGGCAAGGTCGCCTACGGCGGCGTGTGATCCCCGGCCCGCCGTAAGTCACACCCAAGGGTGACCACGCTCGCTTGGCAGCCCGGACAGGGCCTGCCAGGCGGCCGTGCACCTGTCAGCCCACCCGTCATCTCGGCTCACGTGGTGACGGGCGAGCTTGTTCACGGGCCGGGCGCACAGCAGGCGCCCGGCCTTCCCCATCCTCCGGCCCGCACGGAGGCCAAGCGCCCCTTGGCCTCCGCGTCCAGGCCCGCTCTACCGAAGGCCAAAGACTGTCGTGACAAAACGCATCGTGTCCCTGAGCATCACCATCGTCGGAGCTCTGGGCCTCCTCGGCCTGGGCGGCGGGACGGCCGCCGCTGCGCCGCAGCCGGCACCGCCTCTGATCAGGATCATGCCGCTGGGCGACTCCATCACCGCCGGTGTCGGCAGCTCTCAGGGCGCCGGCTACCGCTCCCCCCTGTGGGACCTGATGAGCGGCCAGAACCGCTACACCGCGGACTTCGTCGGCTCAGGAACCTCCGGCAGCGTCCAGGACCCGGACAACGAGGGCCACAGCGGCTGGACCATCGACGGCATCCGGTCCGGCATCGACCAGTGGCAGACCGCCGCAGACCCGGATGTGGTGCTGCTGCATCTGGGCATCAACGACCTGCGACACCACGGCGCGGACCCCCTCACGGCCGCGGCCAACCTGTCGGCGCTCGTCGACCGCATTCAGGCGAACCGGCCCGGAGTGGACATCATCGTCCAGGGCCTCCTCACGGAAACTCCCGGACTCGAGCAGCAGACCAGGGACTTCAACGCCGCCGTCGCCGGCGAGGAAGCCGGCCGCCGAAGCCGCGGCGAGCACTTCCGCTACGTCGCCCCGCCGCGGCTGGACGTGGCGGCCGAGCTGCCCGATCAGTTGCACCCCAACGACGCCGGCTACCGCAAGATGGCCGCTACCTACCATGCCGGTATCGAGCAGGCCGTCACCGACGGCTGGGCCACCCGGCCGCGCGTCCCGCGGGCCGGAACCGAGGCCGGTGGCTCCGGAAGCGTGCGATGGGCCGATTTCGACGGCGACGGACGTCCAGACCGGCTCACCATCGCCGACGACGGCAAAGTACGCGCCCGGCTCAACCAGGGCGGCCTCCCCGGCGGAGGATGGAAGGCCCTCGGCACCGTAGCCTTGGGAACGACCACCGACCGCGGCCGTGTCCACCTCGCGGACTTCGACGGCGACGGCCGCAGCGACTACTGGGCCGTGAACACCGACGGATCCGTCAACGTCCACCTCAACAAGGGCGGTGACACCGGCGGCGGATGGACAGACCTCGGCAAGGTCGCCTACGGGACGACGAACCGGCCCGAACAGGTCCGCATCGCCGACTTCGACGGAGACGGCAAGGGCGACTACCTCACCATCTCCGAGAACGGAGCCGTCCACGCCTACCTCAACCGCGGCGGTGACAAGGTCGCCCCGTGGCAGCCGATGGGCCAGGTCGCCTACGGAACCACGAGCGAGCGCAGTCGCATCCGCCTCGCCGACTACGACGGAGACGGACGAGCCGACTACTGGACCATCAGGCCCGACGGCAGCCTCACCACCCACCTCAACCGCGGCGGCGACGGCCACGGCGGCTGGAAGCCCCTGAACCAGACAGCCACCGGAACAACCACCACCCAGGACCGGGTCCACCTCGTCGACTTCAACGCCGACACCCATGCCGACTACCTCCTCACCACCCCGACGGGCAGCACCACCGCCTACCTCTACAACGGAGGCGACTCCTCCGGCCCCAACGGCTGGACCCACATCGGCACCATCAACGACAACACCGCGCCCTAAGGGCTGTCCCGTAATGATCAAGGAAGAGTGCGGCTCCGCCCTCTGGCTAGTTGACACCGGGGGCTCCGGGAGCGGTTGAATGCCGTGGTGACGGACTGGACGCAGGTGGTGGACGCCCACGGGGAGACTGAGCGAGTGCCGGTGCTTCTCGATCTGGTCGAGCGCGAGGAAGCTCCCGAGGCATGGGAGGAGCTTTGGGATCGTCTATGCCTGCACGGTGAGACTGTCTCGCCGGCGAGCTTTGCCGCTCTGCCCCGGTTGGCGGACCTGGCCCCCGCAACTGCGCAGGCTCTTGAACTGGCGGGCGCCATCGCGCGCGGTACTTTGCAGCATCCTGACGGGGAAGTCCTGCTCGCGGACCGTCCAGAGGTGCTCAGCCGACTGCGCGACCTGGCGGACCAGCGACTGCGGAGCCGCCCTGCCGAGTACCACCGGGTCTTCGGTGATCTGCTCGCGCTCGCGGGGCAGTACCACTGGAGTGCCGCCCTGGAGAACTTCGCCGACGACTTCTACACGGTGTCCTGTCCGCACTGCGTGGCGGAGGTGACCATCGCGATCGGGGACTACGGCTTCTACTCGGCCATCCGCGACTGGGATCGCGGCGACGTCGAGCGGCGGGAGCTGCTGCCGGCCCAAGTCGAGAGGCTTCCCGACCCCGGCCGCTGGATGCACGCCACTGCGGTCCGCGACGGGCAACAGCGCATCGCGGAGGGCATCAGGCACCTCTTCGGCCGTGCTGAGTGCCCGACTTGCGCCAGTGTGTTCAGCGTCGCGGACGCCTACACGAGCGCGAACCTTCCCCCAGCACTGGAAACTGCCTGAGCTGGGGAAAGGCGTGATCTTTGCCTGCCATGATCTTGGTATGGCTGGTGTGATCATGGCTCGGAGCCTTCGTGGATAGTCCCGTTTACCGGGCTGAGCCCGCAGCTCTTCCGCAAGCTGATCACCGTCCTTCGCCGTGAGGGCGCGGACGAGGTCCGCCGGGGGCGCCCGTGGTCACTGTCGCTTGAGGATCGGGTCCTGCTTGTGGCCGTCTACTGGCGAACCAACCTGACGCTGCGGCAGATCGCGCCCCTGTTCGGCATCTCGAAGTCCGCGGCCGAGTTCACGATCTCCCGCATCGCGTATTTGCCCTAGTGACCGCTGGCCGAAGGATGCCGGGCCTTCCACGCCGCGATCACCGGCTCGGTCAACGCCCACTGCTCGTCCGACAAGTCGCTGGGGTAAGGCTCTCGCTCCATGCGCCGCATTTCAGCATGGGCATGCCCAATAGGTGGTAGACGTGACGATCAGTACCACGATCGAGTGATCACGAACCAAGGAAGATCGGACTTAACGCCCACTCAGGGAACGCCGGGCGGGCTGGATTGAGTGGGGAGGGCTGGATTGGGACGTCGGACGGGCTGGATTCAGGTGATGGTTCGGTTTGCCCCACCCCCGGGTTCCGTGCCTGCACCATCGTTCGGGAGGGGGGTCGGCGGGACGCTTGAGGGGTCGCGTTCTCCCTAGGAAGTGGTGGTTCTCATGGCTACGGCAACCCTCGCAGCCCGTACCCGGCCGGTCTGGCGGAGCATGCTGCGTGCCCCGTTCACCGGTGAGACCTGGCGCCGCGCGGCGTACCTCCTACTCGCCCTCCCCGCCGCGGTCCTCTGCCTCCCCCTCGCCCTGATCGGCAGCCCGGCCGCAGGCCGCATCCAGCGCTCCCTGGCCCGGCGACTGCTCGGCGCCGACGTGCCGGAAGCGGATCGAGCGAGCAAGCCGCTGGCTCTCGCGCACGCCGTGCTCACGTTGCCGCTGAATCTCATCGCGACGGTCGTCACGGGCTACTTCTGGTTCGTCATGCTGATCAACCTCGGCTATCCGCTGCGCCCCGACAGCGACAACTACGCGCACTCCTGGGGCGGCCCCACGCTCGCCGGCGCCTGGGCCGTGCATCTGCTCGGCGGCACCGTGCTCGTCGGGCTCGTGATGCCGTGGATCATCAAGGGCTTCACCAAGCTGCAGGCCCGACTGGTCCGCGCCTTCCACGGGGCGGGCCGGGAAGGGCTGCGCAGCTCGGCGGCGATCGCGCTCGCCGTGGCCGCCGGGTGCGTGCTGCTGTCGATCCCGGTCATCCACCAGCTCTGACCCCACCAGCTCTAGGTTGAACCCCATGCCGCACGTCCGAGCCCTCGCCGCCGCCCCCTTCACCCGGCGGGCCCTCACCGCCCTGATGTACACGGCCCTCGCGCTGCCCCTCGCCCTAGTGTCGTTCGTGCTCGTCCTGCTCGGCCTGCTGCTCGGCGGGGTGCTCACCGTCACCGCGCTCGGGCCCTGGCTGATCGCGGGGACCGTGCGCGGCGCGCTGGCCCTCGCTGAGGTGCAGCGGAGGCTCGCCCGGGGGCTGCTCGGGCTGGACATCGAGACCCCGCAGCGCCGCACCGAGGCGCCGGGAGCGTTCGGCTGGCGGCGGGCGGTCCTCGGGGACCGGGAGGGCTGGCGGGCCGTCGGGTGCGCCCTGGCCGTGCCGTTCACGGCCGCACTCGCGCTGGGCGTCGCCGTGTTCACGTACGTATACGGCGTGATGTTCGTGCTGCACCCGCTGCTGAAGAACTGGAACTACCACCTCGTCCGCGACCCCGACGGCAGCACCCGGCGGGTGTCCCTGGAAATCGCGAACATCCAACTCGACAGCTGGCCACGCTGGTTGGCCGTCGTCGCGGCTGGCGCCGCGCTGCTCATGGCCGCCCCCTGGCTGCTGCACTATGCCCTGGTCCCGCACCGCATGGTCCTGCGCACCCTCCTCGGCTCCGACCGGACCGAGCGCCGCATCCGCACCCTGGAGGAGACCCGCGCGCACGCCGTCGACGACGCCGCGGCCACCCTGCGCCGCATCGAGCGCGACCTCCACGACGGGACCCAGGCCCGCCTCGTCGGCCTCGGCATGCAGCTCACGATCATCCGCGAACTGCTCACCGCCGATGCCGACCGCGAGCGGGTACTCGCCGTCGTCGACACCGCGCAGGGCAGCGCCACCCAGGGCGTCGCGGAGTTGCGCGATCTCGTACGCGGCATCCATCCGCCCGTCCTCGACCAGGGCCTCGACACCGCCCTCGCGACCCTGGCCGCCGACAGCGCCCTGCCGGTCACCCTCACCGCGGACCTCCAAGGCCGTGCCTCGCCGGCCATCGAGTCCATCGCCTACTTCTGCGCCGCCGAACTCCTCACGAATGTGATCAAGCACAGCGGGGCGCGGGCGGCGGAGGTCGACGTGACGGGCGCGGACGGCGAACTCCGGCTCGTCGTACGGGACGACGGGTGCGGCGGAGCGGCGGTGGGCGGCGGCAGTGGCCTGCGCGGGCTGCTCGACCGGGTGCGTACGGTCGACGGCACGCTGACCTGCGCGAGCCCGGCCGGCGGGCCTACGATGGTCACCGTCGTACTCCCGTACTCCTGACTGCCGCCGCCGGCGGTCACCGCCGACCGTGAGGGCCCATGCGTATCGTCATCGCCGAAGACTCCGCGATTCTGCGTGACGGCCTGGTCCAACTCCTCAGCCTGCGCGACCTGGAGATCGCCGCCGCGGTCGGTGACGCGGACGCCCTGCGCGCGGCTGTCGCCGAACACGCTCCGGACGCCGCCGTGATCGACATCCGCCTCCCGCCGACCCAGACCGACGAAGGGCTCCGCGCCGCTGTCGACATCCGTCGCGCCCACCCCGGCACCGGCGTACTGATCTTCTCGCAGTACGTCGAGACGAAGTACGCCGCCCAGCTCATCGGCGACGGCGGCGCGGGCGTCGGCTACCTTCTCAAGGAACGCGTCGTCGACATCGGCGAGTTCGTCGACGCCCTGCGGCGCGTGGCCGCCGGCGGCACGGCCCTCGACCCCGAGGTCGTCGCCCAGCTCTTCGGCGCCAGCCGCCGCGCCTCGGCCCTGGACGTCCTCACCCCGCGCGAGCGCGAGGTGCTGTCGCTCATGGCGGAGGGCCGGGCCAACCAGGACATCGCGGCGTCCTTCGTGGTGTCGGAGCGAGCGGTGGAGAAGCATGTGGCGAACATCTTCGCCAAGCTGGATCTGCCCCCTTCGGGGAGCGGCCATCGGCGAGTCCTCGCGGTGCTGCGGTACCTGGACGCGTAGCGGCGGGGGGGGGGGGGGCCCCCCCCCCCCGCCGGGGGGGGGGGGGGGGGGGGGGGGGGGGGGCCGCCCCCCCCCCCCCCCCCCCCGGGCCCCCCCCCCCCCCCCC
>NZ_JBEZKS010000058.1:0-55410 GCF_040651775.1 Streptomyces sp. NPDC048383 | reverse complement strand
CCGGGGAGCTCGGCGGGATCGGGGCGCCGATCGGGAAGGCGAAGAGCCCGCCGGGGCGCAGGGTCCGGCGCACGCCGGCGCCACGTCCGGGGTCAGCGGTCGCTGGGGGCGAGCAGGCTGGTGACCTCGGCGAGGGCGGCCGCGCCGGGCTTGAAGTACTTACGGGCGGCGCTGACGGACTTGTGCCTCGACTTCGCCATGAACAGCAGCAGCGAGACGCCCTGCTCGCCGAGGTGGGTCAGGCCGGAGTGCCGGAACTCGTACGGGTCCCAGCCGGTGCCCTCCTCGCCGCCGACGCAGGTGTGCCGGTCCAGCAGGGCGCGCAGCTGGCCGTAGGACAGGCGGGCCAGGCCGGTGTCGGGGCAGATGTCGCGCGGGGTGAGGACCTTGCCGGGCCCGGGGCGGCGGTGGGTGACGAGCAGCGGGCCGCGGGTCCGGTCGCCGATCAGGCGGGGCAGCAGCCGGGCGGTGGAGCAAACGCTCAGCGATCTCTGGGTCGTCCGAGCCCTCGGGGAGGACATCGACGAGATGGAAGGCGAAGTCGTAGCAAGCAAGGTTCGTGGGGGATCGTCTGGCCAGACAAATACCTGGTTACAGAAACCGGGGTGCCCGGGTTCCTGCACGCCGAGACTTCCTGAACGCCCTGGTTGGACACCAGAACTGGTCCCGGAATCTGGCTCCCGGGCGTGTCGCGGGGGTGTGCGGAAACGGATCGGATCTTGAACACGGTGCCAGAATCGTTTTTTCAGCATAAAGCTGGAGGAACCGACAAAGCAGAGACATCGGTTGCGGTGGGAGGGCAGAGTTGCCGTCGGCACTAGATGCCATCGCTCGATTGGCCCGCCGTCCTGGTCGAGCGTGGCAGACCGATCACACCTGCGGCCCTGGGTGGGGTGCCGCGAATGTCTACGCACAAGATCGAGAAGGAGTACGACGCGCGGTCAGGGCCCTTGGTGCGTCGGCATGCTCTTGAACAATCGATCTGGATTTGCATGGGCTGGGGCGACCGCAGCTTCCTCCCCTCCAGTGATCATGCTCTACCTAGGAGCTCCGTGGTGGGCTGTAGCTTTGATGTCTCTACCTGGTGCTGGGCGCCTTCTTGCTGCGGCGGTCTTCCCTCAACGATCAGAGGATCGATTGGCCTGGTGGCAGTCCTATTGGAACCGTGGCAATGCCACGCAGAGCCGTGATCAGAAGAACCTGGGAAGCGATCAGTCCCAAAACAAGCATGAGCTCGAACGCCCGCAGAACAGGCGTGACTCCGAACGGCCGAGTAGGCAGCAAGGACAGAGCCGGCCCGGTGAGAGGCAGCGACGGGATGAGGCCCAGCGGGTCGTCCCGGGGCGTTCCCGGAACCGTCGACGTCCTCGAAGTAGCTGATCTACCCGATCAGTGGGCTTCGTACAGAAACCCGTCCGCAGTGCTGTCGGGCCAGGCAGACTGGGGAACGGCACAGACGGAACCTGGAGTTGCTGCTGGGGGACCGCCCGCCAGCGTCCTCGGGTCGGGGCGTGGTGCCAGATGACCCTTGTTCTCGGATGTCAGTGGAGGAGTGCGGCGCGCGGTCGGCCCTTTGGCGCGTCGCCATGCCCGTGTACAACGTTCTCCTCGCCGCCCTTCCTGAGTTCCTCGGCAGCCTGGGCGCTGGCCTCGTACTTGCGACGGGAGCCTGGGCCACAGCCCGTCTTCGCAGCCGTCGCGCCGGCCGAGAGGAGGGTCAGGAGCCGGACCGGCTCGCCTAGTTGCTGGCACACTCGGGCGTCATGACGAAGTGCACCACCTGCCGCGAGGAATACGACGAGACCGACGCGGAAGCCGTCAGGCACCACACTGAGGGCGTCGACTGTGGCCAGTCCTGTCGGTGTAGGGGTAAGCCTCGCTGCAAGATGTGCTTCGGCTCCTTCTGCCTCTGCACGGCGCACTGACCCCAGATCTTCGATCTGCTGCTGGCCTGTGAGACTTCGACGGTGAGCACTACGCGCCGCCCCTTGGGCACCGGTCCGAGCATGAGCACCAGGACCCCGACGACGTCCGCCCCGCCGAGGCTGTTCCCTGCCGAACGGGCAGAGACGGATCGGCGGCTGGACGACGTCGTCGGGGACCAGGGCCTGCACTCGGGACAGGCTGGCGGAACCTCGGGCTGGGCTTCGCCTCGGTCCGAGAGCGTCCTGCGCAGCAGTAGTCGGTGCACTGCGCCGGTCTTGTCCGCTCATAGGCGCATGCTCGGCCCGGACTGGGTCGGCGTCGGGACGGTGTACGACGTCTGGTCGTCCTGCGTGGACGTCGTCTGCCGGCGTTGCTCGGCGGCCGCGGCCGCCTGCCTTTGCTGTTCGAGCGCCCGGGCGCTGATCTCCCTGTCGTGCAGCTGCGGGAACTTCATGGAGATCTCCCGGCGCTGCGCCTCCTCGGCCTGGGTGAGTTGGACGTGGCCGCTCCAGTAGACGGCTTGTTCGCTGGCCTTCACCGCGGCGCCGTGGAGACCGGCCGCCTTTCGCTCGTTGATGCCGTCGATGTCCTGGGCGTGCCGGGGCAGGGTGGCCCGCAGGGCGGCAAGGCGCTCGCCGAGCTCGTGGGCCTCCCGGGGCGGGTAGCCCGTGGCGCCGAGTCGCTCGGCGTACTGGCTCCCATGCGGTCCTCTGGGCGTCGTGGCTCGCCCGCCGGGCCCGCTGCTGTTCCGCGTCGCCCTCCAAGACCTGCCCGAGCTGGTGCCCCTCGACGTGTTCGTCGACAAGGGCCGGGAATGTCCCCATCCGCCCGGATCAGTGGGTCAGGTTGGCGAGGAAAGACTCGGCTGCCGACCACGGGGTCAACTCGATGCCGAAGCCGCTGTGTGCGTCGGGCCCTTGAATGTGGACCAATCGGCCGGACAGGTAGACGGCGTCGCCAGTGCGAAATGCCCTGGTGTAGGCGCCGAGGTAGCTGCGCAGGTGGGTGATCCGGGGGGCGAACACGGACGGCTCGTCGATGGTGGACTCCGTGACGGTATCCACCTCGATCCCGTAGAGCGCCGGCGTCGCCAGGCCTTGGGAGTGATCGGTGATCCGGGCAAGAACGGAGATCGCTCCTACTTCTTTGGCAACCACCCCGGCGAACGTCTTGTCGCCGTCGGCCCTGAGCGGCTCACAGTTGATGTGCGCCTCCGCGCCGGTTGTGAGGCCCTGGAGTTTTCGGGCTTCCTGGCGCATGGCGCGTCGAAGCTTCCTCCCACCATGTATTTGGCGCGCCGCACATACAGCCGGGTGAGGGTCTCGCCCTCGTACGGGCGGATGAGGGCCCGTTCGGCGAACAGTTCTCGGGCCGCCTCGTAACCGCGCGACCCGTAGCAGACCAGATCGATGTCGGAGCGGGCGTTGCAGGCGCCGACCAGGAAGGAACCGGTGACCCCGATGACGTCCGCGGCGCCGGCGGCGACGATCCAGTTGATGATGGCGAACAGGTCCTTACCGACCGCCGTTCGGTTCAGGAGGTCGGGGGTTTGGTGCAGGGCGGCGAGGGTCTGGCGGCAGGAGTAGTGGGTGACGATGTCTTCGCGGGGCACGCCGGTGATGACGCAGCCCACGGCGGGGGAGTAGAGGAGCACTCGGGTCGGGCGGCGAGGATTCCGAATGCTTTGGACACGACACTGTTCTGCCGGGACGTCCGGCCGAACAGCTCCCGGTCACCGCGTGCGTCCGGGTAGTACTTCATGTATCCGAGGAAGTGCGTGCCGGAGTGGACATCGCCGATGACTTTGAAAATCACCCCGGTGCGGTCCAGAAGGTAGTCGCGGTCACGGATGGTCGCCAGCACTGTGCCGAGTGGCGAACTCGTCAAGGCCGGGGAAGAGGGCGGTATCGACCGTCCTGGTGCGCTCATACTGCTCGAGTCCCTTCATGAAGAGATGACGGCGGTACTGCCACTTCAGGTGCTTGTCCATACGAGAGGGGTCGGTGGGCCGCATCAGGGCGAGGAAGAACAGGGCCTTGACGAGCAGGTATGCGCCCAGGTTCTGACTGACCGGCTGTCCGACCGTGTTAAGGGCCGCTTCGTCCAGCACGGCGAGGTAGCGACGCCGCTGAGCGGGGCCCGCGGTGTAGCCCTTGCTGCCGCCCTTGAAGGCAATGATTTCCAGGGCGGCTAGGACGTCGTAGCCGAGGGGAACCAGGCCGTGATGCTGCCAGTCGATGACCCCGGCCGGCAGGACATTGGGCAACCCGTAGTCGAGGTGGCCCCGCACCAGCGGAACCGAGCCTAGGTTGTCCAGTGCGTGATCGAGAGCGGCGTGTGTGCGGGTGTTGTCCAGGTCGGGGTTCTCCAGGAAGACGTTCTGGGTGAACCCGGCACTGTTCAGCCACTGCCGCAGGGCCCCGGGCTCGGGCGCGACAAGGTGGGCAGTCTGGGCGCGCAGCAGCCGGGCGCCGACCTGTCCGGCGGCGTCGACGACGTCGTCGTACAGGGCGCGGCCGCCGTCCAGGGATGCCACCGCTCGGTCGTGCAGCGTCTGCTCGCCCAGCGATTCCTCCACGACGTAGTAGTGACCGTCGCCGGTGACGCCCTCCTCCAGGACGTGGGGGACCGGGTAGTCCAGTTCCGCGATCCGGCGCTGGAAGTCTGCCTCTGCCCGGAGCTCGGCTCCGCCGGTGCGTCGGTAGAGCGTTCCGTCGGCCGACACGTACACCGCGCCGTCGGCAGCGGCAGTCCGCCTTTTGACGAACCTCCAGTCGTTCTCGTTCATCAGCTCGCTCCTTCTGGCTCCTTGGCAGAACCCTGGGTGATCGGGTCCTCGGGAATGGCCCGGGACAGGGTCCGGACTTCCATGACCCAGCGCATATCACCCACCGCGACGCGGCGCCGCAGTTCGGTGAGAACGTCACTCCCCGGTAGGTCGGTCCGGGCCAGGTGGGCGCGGCGCCAAAATTTCAGCAGGGCCGGGAGCTGTGCCTCGGTGATGCCCGCCCGCAGGTGCAGGGAGCACACCGGTAGGAACCAGGCGAGGAACAGCTCTCGTAGCAGGGGGCTGACGCGATGCACCTCGCACAGGCGCCGCAGCGCTGCGGTGTCGTCGTAAGGGATGCGCCCGTGCAGCGCGTACCGCAGCCGTGTTTCGTCGTGCCACCGGAACGGGGCCCCGTAGGCGGCGACGTTCGCCGCGGCGTTCTCGGTGAGCGTCATCACCGGCTGCCCGGCGCCATGCCGGGCGGCGGCGGCCAGTACGGCGATGTGCACGCCGGCCCGCGGGTCCAGGACCAGACCGTCCAGCCCGAGCGGCGCGAGACTGATCCCGTGCGCGCGGGTGCGCGACAGGATCAGCCTCTCCGGAACGTTCTGGGCGATGGTCAGCAGATGTCCCGGTGGCCGAGCCTGATGGGCGTGGAAGTCATCACGTACGAGTACCGGCGCGCCGGGGGGCCGGTCCCAGACCAGCAGCCGCCGGGTGGCAGGCCGGGAGCCCTGGTGCCCGCACGACCGGCAGGCGTGGGCGACGGCGCCGCTCATGTGACCGCAGCGGGCACAGAGATGGACTGCCGTAGGAACGACCGTCAAGGCGCTTTCCGCCAGACGGCGTTCGATCATCTCCAGCGCGAGGGCGGCCACGAGGGGCGTGGTGTCGGTGAGAACACCACCGGCCGGGGCAGGGCCCGGCGCGTAACTGGCGGCTATCGCAAGTTCCTCCCGCTCCTGCCGCCCGACGGTAACCCGGTCGTGGGCGTCACGGTGGCGCAGGTCCCCGGCCAGAGTGACCGTGTTCCACAGATGCGGGACTGGCCGGGCACCCAGAAGGAAGTTGAGTGCTTCGGCCGCGCGGATCCCGGCCGCCTTGCCCGGCCGTTCGGCGATGCTGAACGCGCCGTTCTGCACAGGACCGTTGAAGTACAGGACGTTCATGGCCGCAGCCTCCTCAACAGTTCGGCAGGACGGCGCCGCAAGCCTGGAACAGCACCCGGGTCGCGACGGCGAACTCGTCTCCGCCCAGGCGGCCGCCGACTCCCTGCGGCCCGGCCCAGCGCGCCAGGCGCTCGCAGGTCACGGCAAGGGCCTTGTCGCCGGCGGCATGGCCGTGGGTGTCGTTGAGTCCCTTGAAGTTGTTTTCCCGGACTAAGACTCCGGCCTGCAGAAGGTGCGACTGCGCCTGGCTAAGCTCTCGATCATGTGGAGACAAGTGGTCCAGGAGGTCTTTCCCAAGGCAGGCTTCCGGGAGCCTGCTCAGGTGCCCGAGATCGTCGAAGCCGAGAAGCGGCTGGGGCGGGCGTTGCCAGCGCAACTCAAGCAGTTGCTTCTCGAAAGCAACGGGGTGATCGGACGCACCCACGTGGACACGGTCTGGACCGTGGACCAGATCGTCGAGCAGAACCTGCTCTTCTGGTCTGACGAGTCCTTCGCCCAGCTGTATATGCCTTTCGACGCCCTCCTGTTCTTCGGGGACAACGGAGGTGGTGACCAGTTCGCCTTCGTGCAGAAGCCCGAACGGGCAGATGTGTTCGTCTGGGAACACGAGAGCGACAGCCGCAGATGGGTAGCCAACAACCTGCGGGACTACCTCGGTCGTTCGCTGCGCGACAGCGGAGACGACTGGTAGCGGCTGTAAGCCGTCCTGGAGTAACTCTGGTGGCGTTGGAGACGCCATGATGGTGACCTCCATGCGAGTGGAGGCGGGGCGCGACGTGCTTGGTAGGTGGGCCGCGCCCCGCGTGCTGTCAGGGCTTTCAGGTCTGCGGGATTCCGAGATCAGTGATGCGGGTTGTGGACTGTTTCGGGTCCGGTCCATGGCAGTGAGCTTGTTACGAGCGGCTTCGAGGCTGACTCGGAGACCTTCTTCCCGCCGGGTGGCTCTCCCGGGCTTCGGTCAGGTAGGTAACGGCGGCGTCCAGGTCCTCGCTGGCGTCGATCAGGTTGCCGAGGCTGGAGCTGGCAAGGATGTCGCGGGCCCGTTCGACCACGTCGATGAAGTCGGTCGCGGACGGGGTACGCGGCGTCGTCTCCTCCAGGAGGTGAGCGAGGTCCGCCACGAAGCAGCTGATGAGGGGGCGGGGAAGGTGTCGACGGTCTGGACGGGCATGGAGTGCTCCTCGTGGTGTCCGTGGTCCGCGGCCGGTCAGAACTGAAGCTGGATGGTGATGGGGGTGCGGCGGTCGCCATAGTCGCGGCGGGGGTCGTGGACGGTGCGGCGGTGCGCGGCGAGGCCGGCGGCCCCGCCCTGGATTGGCAGGCAACACTCGTCGCAGCCATGCGCCCACGCGTCACCGGCGGAAAGGTCAGCCGGGGTCAGCGGGTGGGGGTGCGGGCCGGGGGCCGCAAGACTCACTGCGGAGCTCCGGCCGCGCCGAGCTCGGAGATCCGGTACACGCCGGTGAAGCCCTCGTCGTATAGGAGGGCGGGGATGGAGAGGAGCTGGTGGTGCTCGCGCACGATGCGTACGGGCACCACCGCGCGGTCGCGGCTCTCGTTGCGTGCCTCGACCGTGGCCAGCGGTACGTCGAATAGGACCGCCACGATCGGGCGCTGCCAGTACCGGGCGCGGGCGAGAAGCCCGTTCCTGACGTGCACGTGCACATTGGTGGAGTCCACGACCGTGGTGAGCCCGCGGGCGAGGCGGGTGTCCAGGAGGAGGTTCTGGATCTCGACGGCGACGGGGGTGGATGACTGGTCGGTCTCGGAATCGGTGGCCAGGCTGCGTAGAGGTCCAGGGAGACGCGCCAGGTGTCGGGGTAGCGGGCGGCGAAGGTGGACTTGCCGGATCCCGGCGGGCCCACCGTCACGCAGACGGCGCCGGCGGGGAGGTCCAGCGGGTCCATCTCGGATCCTTCCGGTCGGTGGGCCGGCGCCTGGTCGCGGAGGTTGTCGACCCGAGCCGCGTCCGCGGCGAGCCGGGTGGCGATCTCGCGGAGGCGGGCGGCCGGTTCGGTGACGGGCTCGCGCCGGATGAGTCCGGCCGCGAAGGTCTTCGACTGGTCGGCCAGTTCGATGGCGGTGCCCGCCAGCTCTCCCAGCGCCTTCTCGACTCCAGGCCGCGTCGGACGGTGAAGGTCTCGGGGCTCGGGGCGGTCATCGGGTGGTCGCCTTGGTGGTGGCGATGAGCGCGGCGACGGTCTCCCAGCCGTGATGCCAGGCGGGGCCCGATCACGTGATCCGCGAGGTTGTGGCCGACGGAGAGAACCGCCCACACCGCGCCGAACGTCGCCAAAGTCGCGACCTGCTCAATGCTCGTCATCGGGCACCCACCAGAAGGCCGTGAGGCGAGCGCTCGGTAGTATCCTTCGTCAAACCCGCCGCCGTCGATCCAGCGGTCAGCCACAACGGAGAGCACTCATGCCGGTCGGTGACTTCGACGCATGGCAGCGAGAACTGCTGTTCACTGGCGGCTTCGTCCCGGACGGTGAGGCCTCCGAGTACGGGCCGGAGGCCCAGGCCCGTTTCGACCGCTACATCGAGCTGGCGGACATGGTCGACGGCACCGAAGGACCCGCAGCGGTTAAAGCCCTGATCACCTCGCTCCACGCCGAGGACGATCACGGTGCCCACGGGGCTGTCTACGGCGCTCTGGAACGCTTCCCCGGTCGAGACCTTGTCAGAGGCGCCGCCATGGCAGTTATCAACCTCTTGGAGATCCCCCGAGACAACAGCGGCCACGTCCTGCAGCTCCTGACATTGCTGACCAGCGACGACGACCTTCAGGCATTCGGTGCCGCCTTCGGTCAGCTGCAGCCCGGGATCCGAGCCGACCTGACGGCACTCATCGCCCACCATGAAGCCGATGAGTGGCTTGCAGACGAGCGCTCCTTCGGACGGCTCCGACTTGCGCAGAACTAACCTCTCGCGCGAGCGTTCAGCACCTTCCGCGTTAGTGCAGAGAACATCGAGGTGGAAGGCGCCGTTGAGTCCGTGCGAGGTGAGCCGGTAGAAGTTGCCCTTGCCGGTCTTGGTGGCGATCTTCTCCAGCAGTGTCGGTAGGTTCGGATATTCGGGCGTGCGGAATAGGGCAGCCGGGACCGATGTCTTCAGCTCGACCGGTCGTGGTGCTGCGGGAAGCACAAAGGGCCGGGGGCCGGGGTTCCTGGCCCACTCGGTAGCGTCTCCATGGTGAATCTCAACCTCTTCAACGATGTGCCCGACGGCCTGACCCGACGAGCCCGATCGTTCGTTCAAGCACACGGCGTCAAGGTCGATGTCCGGCCCTCGCTGAGCACAGGCAGTGGTGGCTTGAGCGAGACATCCCGGCGGCGGTCCTCGACCGGATGGTGGCTTATGAAGAGCGCTGGGGAGGTCTGGTTCTACCACCCGCATCGCAGTACGACGGCGGCCCGCGGTACCTGGAAGCGGACTCTCCCGAAGGCTCTGCATCTGAAGGATGGTGGTTCGAAGCAGGGATGCAGCGGACCGCAGTTCCCTATTCGTTCATGATCGGACCGTCTGGCGAGTTCGGCATTCACGCAGATCAGTGGGTGCCCCTCCATGCCACCGTCGAGGGCTGGGTGGAGTCGCTCGCGCTGACGGACCACGCGTCCACGTGCGCGAAGCAGATCGTCAAGGTCACCGGTGACGATGTCAATGGCATCGTGCTGGACGGGTACGAACAGGTGCGCGAGGTGATGGGTGTTGCCGACACCTGGTGGCGAGGAGCCGACTCACTTGTGGCGGTATATACAGGGGAGGCCGAGGCTCTCTCCTTTCCGCGAGGCCGCACCGCGTTGATCTACTCCGGCCTGGATGAGTGGGGCCTGCGAGGAGGTGTCAAGGACAGCGACAACTGAGAGCGTCATCCGTGGCAGGCACGGCGGTCGTCCTGGAGATCCAGCGACCCCCGGCCACGTTCACCACATAAGAACGAGCGCAGTCGAGTCGTGCCGTTGATGCAGAGAAGGTCGAGGGCGTAGGCGCCGGTGCCGAGGTGCGCCGCGGGCTTGCCCTCGGCGGTAACCGGGTGCACCGGGTGGGCGCCGGTGCCAAGGGAGTAGAACTCGCCCTTGCCGGTGACCTTGGCCAATGTCGGTAGCTTCGGACATTTGAGTGTGCGGAATAGGGCTGTAATCCGGCTCTGCTGCGCTTCACACCCCGCTGGCTGGGAAGCTTCGTGCTGCCTCGGTGAGCGAAGGGAAGGCAGCCGACTCGGCCATCGCACCTTCGCGGTAGCCTCTCGCCATGGGTCACGGGGAGGGCGAGGGCGCGCTGGTTCTGGAGGCGCTGGAGATGCTCGCCGTAGGGCAAAGTGACGAGGAGGTCTTCGCCGAGCTGGCCGCGAGGACCGGCAAATGGGGTGTCTGTCTGTTGGCCGTGTGCTTGGCCCTGGGTATGCCCCGAACTGACGCCGAGGCCCGGCTCCGCGAGGTCGAGCCACTCATCCTCCGAGCTCTGCACCGCGACGAGCAACTGCGTACCGGCAACATCGTCGCAGCAGACCGATCTTGGTTCTTCACCCTGTACTTCGACGCCACTGGGACCGAGCTCCTGGCGTGCAGCGGCGTCAAGAACGAGCGGCCCTCGCGGGGGAACGGTCAGAAGCTCCAGCTGTAGAGGCCGCCACCCGTTTTCGCCGCACACGCTGCGAGGCGGGCAACGCTCTGCAACACCTCAAGGAGATCATCGTCGGTCATATCGTCGCCGTCCTCAGACCGGAGTCGCGTAATCCAGCGGATTGCGAGCTCTTCGAGTTCGGCGGAAGTCGCTTTGCCGAGCGCTCGGGTCAGCCGCTTCGGCAGAGCGAACACCTCAATGCCATCGTTCAAGGGGGCGGTGACCCACTCCGGCCACGGCCGCCACGCATAGATCTGCTCAAGCGGCGGAGCCTCGGCCGAAGGTGCCTCGAAGTACATGTCCCACTCGGCGATGGCGCTGTCCGGCTCAATAAAATGGCAGGTCACAGACTCAAAGTCCTTGCCAGGTCCCCGCAGGCGGGTCGAGGCGGCCGTCTCGTCGTCAGGGGCGAGAAAGAAGATTATGTCGTGGGCCATTCGAGCATGATGGCAGTCTGCCGAGCAGACATCGGTGCTGCTCAATGGGTCTCAGCTGTCTGATCGGAGGGCCACCTCGGCTGCGTATGCGGTCCTGACGGCCCCGGCTGACCAGCGATCGGCAGCCGCAGGGCTGATCCCGAGCAGACGTTGGAGAACGCCCGGGGGGATCTGCGCACAGAGGTCGAGCAGGGCCGCGCTTCGTCCGGCTTCGGTGGGGAGTCCGATGGTGCGGAGGCGGCGGCCGAGTTGCTGGCTGGTCATGTGTCTTCCGGGCATCTGAAGCGATGGGAAGAGCCAGGGCGCGTTGTGCTCGTTCGATATCACCGTGCGTTCGTGGTCGCGTGCGAGGTCGACGAGCTGGAGGACAAGGCCGTCCATAGGCGGCTGGAGCTGCAGCGGGAGCGTGTTGAGGCGGAGGGCGACACTGTCTTCGTTGTGGATGACGTGGTCGACGGTCAGGCGGCAGGTCTTCGCCGGGAACTGGCCATAGAGCAGGACCATCAGCCCAGCGACGCGGTCCCTGGTCTCGATGGAGTCGTCGTTCAGGAGTCTCCGGGCGGTCGACCAGCGTTCGTCGGCGTCGAGCGAGCGGTGGTACGTCCGCTGCGGCTTGCCAGGAATGCTGATGTTGGTGGCGAACTTGCTGCGGACCGCCCAGCGGACGAACGGCCGTGCGACGTATGGGCCATGGTGGTCCTCCGAGGTGAGCCAAAGGTCGATGAGGGGCTGTCGGCAGGTTGCCAACGTCTCCTCCTGGCCCTTGATCCAGTTGAGGAAGGTGATGGCCTTGGCGATCTGGGTCTGGGCGATGTCGCTGGTGAAAGAGGCGAACGGATTGCCGCGGGCTCGTCGTCGGATGCGAGCGATGCGGTCCCAGCGGGCGAACGCGGTGATCAGGCGGCGGTCCTCTGGATCTTCGATGGCCGCGGTCTTCTGCTCGATCCATCGCTCAAGCCGTGCCAGGTACTCGTCCCGGACCGGGAGAATGCCGGCGGAGACCAGGACAGCCCGGAAGTACTCGACGGCCAGGTCCCGATGCTGGTGGCTCAGGCGGGCGTCGAGGGCTTCGTGGCTGAGCTCGCAGGCCCCGGCGGCAAGGTCGGCGACGAGACGGCTGGCGGTGGCTGACTCCCGCAGATAGAGCAGGGTTCGGCGGGGGTTGAGGTCCAGCAGGGCGGCTGCGACCTTGTCGAGCTCGGGACGGCGTTTGCCGTCGGGCGGCGTCAGCAGCGTCCGCAGCTGGCGTTCGCCTGCACATCGGCGGTAAAGACCGAAGTGGAACAGCCGCTCGACCACGCCGCACTGCTGGCAGGACCTATGGGCCTCGGGGGCTTTCTCCCAGCAGTTCTCGCAGACGGGTCCCCGGGCGGTCCTGGCGGTGACGCGGGAAAGACGTCCGCAGTCGATGCAGGGCTCCAGCTTGCGTGAGCATGCCCGGCAGCGAGGCGAGTCAGTCTTGGCGAACATGCAGCCGCGGAGCTTGCCGCAGGAACCGCACTGGACGACCGGCGGTTTGAGGCAGACAGAGCAGAGCGGACCGTCGGCGGTGCGGGCTGCGACGGCGTCGAGCCGCCCGCAGACACTGCACTTCTCCTGGTAGGCGGGCTCCTCCCGACGGCAGGTGATGCAAATCGGGGCGCCCGCATCGTCGCGGCCGGCGACCGGGCGATGGCGTCCGCACCACTTGCATGGCTCGGCCTTCGATCGGTTGTAGCAGGTCCCGCAGACCCGCATCCGCTTGATCGAGTGAGTCAGCCGAACCGCGCGATCGCAGTGTGGACACTTCGCTGCCGGGACGCCCTCGGCTCCGGCCTTGTGCAGCAGGTCGGCCAGCAGCACGGTCCGCGGCGAATGGTGGGGAGCCTGCCCCGCCAACAGGCCCGGTTGGTTCTGGAGGTCCCAGAGCAGACGGCGGGCAGTCGTGGTCTTCCCCTCGGTGACCTCGGCGATCACCGTCTGGAGCACGGCCTGGTCGAGCCCAAAGCCAGACATGTGGCTCAGCAGGTCGGCAGCCGGGTCCTCGGTGCAATCGGCCTTGAAGCAAGCGCGGCAGACCTCACGGCCGAAGCGGTCCAGGCCGTAGCGCGGGGTCTCGCCGTTGCCGCAGGCCATGCAGGCCCAGCCCTTGGCCCTCGTCCGGTAGTTGCCGCATGAATGACAGATCCGCAGCCCAGAGTCGTGGGTGCCCGTCAGCGGCGCCAGTTTGCCGCAGAGCGCGCAGGGCGGGCGGACGACGCGGACGGCTCCGCCCTCCTGCAGGAGGCGGATCAGGCGTTCGACCGAGGCTGGTCCTTCAGCCCGGCCCGAGGTCAGCAGCCCAGGGTCTCCGTCGAGGACCTGGGCCAGACGGACGGCGGCGGCCTTGAACCGAACTGCCTGATCGATTGCCGCGCGGACGGTTCCCGGTGGCAGATCCGGTTCGACCGCGGCGACCAGCTCACATATCACTGCGTGCGGGTCGACGCCGGTCCGCGCACACACGGTCACGACCCGGTGATTCTGGCCCGCTTGGGCCGGAAGTCGCCGACGCCGGTGGTCTCCGTTCCATCCGCGGCCTTCTTCGCCTGCGGCCTGCCCACGGCCACCGGCTCGATCAGGTCGTCCATCGAGCAGTCGAGGATGTCGAGCAGAGCCATCAGAACCTTGAGGTTGAGCCGTTCCGGGACCTCCACCACCAACCGGTAGATCTGGCTGGCGGACAGGTCGATGCCCCGCTCGGCCAGCACTGGCCGCAGATCGGTGGTCGAGAACATGCCCTTCGTAGCCATGACCTCGCGCAGGTGCCACGTGTAGTCGAGCTTCACCGTCATCCTCGTCCACTCCGTTCCAGGGCCCGGTCTCCGGGATCGTTGTCGAAGGCCAAGCCAATGGCCTTGAGCATCATCGTGTTGGCGAAGTCGCTGCTGACCGCGGTGTAGAGGGCGGTCGTGCACGCGTAGAGGTGGCCGACCTGTTCCTGAATGAACTTCGGATCGACGCCGTCCTCGATGCTGTGCGTGACGTACGAGTGCCTTGTGTCCGCAGAGGCCGTGTGCGGACGAGCGAGTGTTGCCATTGAACAGCGGGGAAGCAGTCGGTGGGTTCGCGACGTTCGTTGTCGGCGGTGTTGCATTCCACGCCCTCCGGTGTGACGCGAGTCACTCAGGGCATCAGATCTCGATCCGCCGCTTCCACCAGGGGAGGTCTCGTGGCGCGAACGGGTCGTTGACCGTTCGAGCGATGACCCGTTCGTCGAGAGGCCCGAGTTCTCTTCGCAGCTCTCGCCGGGCTCGTGGCCGCAGGGCCCAGGCGGTCCGTTCCAGCAGAGTTCTGACGTGGTGGTAGCCACTGCCCAGGTTCGAATCATCGTGTCCGTAGTCGGGAACCGGGTCGCGCCGTGGGCGTTTGCCTGAGTGTGCCCATCGCTTGAACGCGCCAGCGACGGAACCAGGGTGCAGGCCGTGGGCGCGTTCGAAGTCCGCGATCTGGCGGTTGGCAGAGAGGGATAGACCTCGTATGACCGCAGGCTGGCAAATAGTTGCAGGTCGGCCGCGCGTACTGCTTCGCGGTAGCTGTGACCTGATCTCGCCCGGTGATCGGCGAGGCATGGCGACTTCCAGGGGAACCGGTTCGTAGGACGCTGTGCCGTTGACCCTAGCGACATGCGACCGGCGAGCTCAAGAGCGTGGTCGGCTGCGGGCGCGGGCCAGGTCGCCGCCCCTGGTCGATGGTCTCGGTGCTGAGCCATCAGCTGCACGAGCCGATCACAGTGGTGCGGGCTGCGGGAAGTTGTGTCACGGATGCCGTCCCGGCGGCTTTGGCCCGGAGATGAACGATCTCATCGTGCTGAGCGGTGAGCCTGGCGAGGGCCTGGATGCGGAAGTCGTTGAGCTCCTCGACGGTGCTGTCCGACAAGGCAAGCCGGGCCTTGAGCTTGGTGATCTCTGTTTTGAGCCGCTCGATCTGGGCGTCCCTCGGGTCGGGGATGTCTCCGGCATCGTGGAGGGATCGCAGGCGGCGTTCGAACTCTTCGCGGAGGTGGGCATAGGGGCGAGTTCCGTAGAAGGCGGTGCGGTCGAGGGCGGCCTCGCGGGCGAGGGTCTTGATGTCGCACTTCCCGCCATGCGGGATCTCTCCGCGCAGGAGCCGGTCCATGGAGGCTCGGATGCGGTTCTCGTTCTCAGTCCGTTGTGCTGCGGTGATCCTCATTCGGAGTCCTCGTCGGGTTGGTCGAGGGCGGCTGCGTCGATCTCGGCGACCACCCGAAGGGCCCGGTCGTAGTCGTTCCGCAGGCGGGCGTGTTCGGTCTTGCGCGTCTTGCCCAGGTCGCCGAGGAACGTCTTCGTCCGTTCGGCGTGCTCGGCCCAGACGGGCCGGTGGCAGGGGTGGTGGGTGGCCTGCGGACAGCGGGCGGAGTCACACATCCCGACCAATGGCCGGTCGGCGGTGGGGGTGCCGGCGAGTTTGAGGCAGAGGGCGTGTGAGGGGTCGGTGAACCAGCAGAAGTTCGCCGGGCCGATGTGCAGGGTCTTGGCGCGCTTGGTCAGCAGGTTCAGCACGTCCCGGTCACTGCGCTGGGTCCTGGGTGCCGGTGCTGCGGCCGGTTCGAGCTTCTTGTCGACGCTGGCGAAGAACTCGGTGAGGCTGCGGGCGCCGGGGCCGGCGGGCAGGATGCCCTGCTGGTAGTTGCGGAACTCGGCCAGGACCAGGTCCAGGTTGCGGTCGCTCTCGTACTTGTTGACCTCGGCCAGGAGTTCGGCCTGGGCTCCACCGGGGCGCGAGCTGTAGCCCTCGGTCGTGGCGACGGCGATGTGCTTGAGGTGGATCTTGGTCGCGAGGACGCCGCCGGGCCGGTAGGCCATTTCCAGGGCCAGAGTGCGCCTGAGCATCCTCAGGTTCGCAGGTCCGTCGGGGATCGGCGCGAGGCCAAGTCGTTGTCCAGCATGTGAGTTGACCCAGTTGCGGAACCAGCGGTAGCGGATGGTGAAGGCGAACCGGCCGAAGATCAGGGCTCCGTCCTCGGGGTCCTCGTGGAGTTGTTCGGCGAGTTCGACGGCTCGATAGACCGGCTCGATGACGACCCATTCGTCGTCGGTCCCGCCGAGCGGCTGGCCTTTGACGACCTTGCTGACGATCCGGTAGCGGGTGAAGCTGGCGATGGGCTCCTCGGGTGGGCGGCGGCAGCCCACGCGCAGTTCCATCAACTCGCTCGCACGCATTCCGGAGATCGCCGCCAGGACGATGAACGATGCGGTGCGAACGATCCCGACCAGGGCGACCGCTTGGAGGCGGTGCAGGGGGACGGTCCACGGCAGGGCGGAGGTCCCGTCGGCGGCGGTGACCTGCTCGGCTTCTCGGGCGAAGGCCTTTTCCACTCCGACCGCGGCAACGGTCGTCTCCAGTCGGCTCCGTAGTTCTGGGAGCCAGCGCGACCAGAACTGGCTGAACCCGGCTTGCCGTGCCAGCACCCCGGTGGCCACCCGCAGCAGCGGATCTTCCGGGGGCCAGCCCTCGGCCAATCGGTCGGTGACGTAGTGCTCGGGCACCATGGTCAGCGGTGTGCACGTTCGCTCGTACTCGCCCAGCAGTCGGGTGACGTCGGCGCCGAAGGTGGGGCCGCCGTGGCTGAGTCCTTCCGTCTTGGTGGAGGAGACGAGGTCGGCCTGCCGCACTTCCCCGGTCAGTGCGACGGCGTGAGGGCCCAGGGTGGAGACCAGGTAGAGGGCGGCGGCGCGCATCGGCTGAAGAATCTGGTCCTGGATCGGCTGGGTCTTGTTCTCGGTTCTGCCGCTGGGCATCTCGGCGACCGCCGAGGCGGTGGCGCCGCCCCAGGGCCGTAGATCCGCGGGAACGCGGTCGGCGGTGAACAGTGCACGGTAGTTGACCAGGTCGACGGCGACCTGAGCGGCAGCGCGCCGGGTGCCTGGGCTGTTCTCGCCGACCACGGTGCCCTGCTCGTCGCGCACGTAGCGGCGGTGGGCCAGGTATGCCTCGCAGATCTGGGTGTCGACCTGCTGCAGGCTCGGGACACCGCGTTCGCCGAGCCACTGGAGGAACCGGGTGAGTTCGTCCAACCGTCCAGCGCAACTTCGCAGGTGAAGGGCTGTGCGGTGGGCGCGTGGCAGCGGGGCGACCGCCGGATGCCCCGGGGCGAGCATGGCAAGGACCAGTTCCTTGGCGACCAGCCGCCATCGCGGGTCGGTGATCACGGTGAAGTCGAAGCGCCGCGTGCAGAGGGCGAGTTGGACTGGCAGGCCGACCACGTCGGTGAAGTCCCAGGCATCGTCCTCGAAGATCGGACGGCGCGTGGTCTTGGGCAGCGTCCCGGCTTCCCGGCAGACGTCGGCGCCGGCGAAGACCGAGGACCGGTCGCGGTCGGGGTAGGCGGTGGCGGTGGTCATGCGGTCATCTCCTCGGGACGCAGGGGCAGTTCGTCGTCCCTGTCGGCGACGTGCGCTGCGGCAGCGGCCAGGAGCGCGGGGTCGAAGCGGCCCAAGACCTGCTGGATCCGGGCGGCGTAGGGGCCGAAGACGGCCATGAACTGAGCGGCGGGCATCTGCTGCCACTGCCGGGAAAAGAACGCCTTGAGCCGCAGCAGATTCACCGTGTGGCGCGGGGCGAACACCGCCAGCGGGCAGAGCAGACAGACCCACGGCCTGGCCGGACAGGGTTTGCCCTTGGGGCCATGCAGTCCCGAGAGCTGATCGCCGCAGGCGGCTGTGAACACGTCTCGCGCTCCACCGACCAGTTCGACGATCGCCGTGTCGTCCAGATCCATCGCCGCCACCAGCTGCGGGTAACCGGCGGCCAAGGCGACCGCGTCGTCCTCGGTGATCACCGTGGGCGGGTGGGAGCGACGCAGCAGATCGTGCTGGGCGTCCTCGACGATCGCCTCGACCGCGTGCTGCTGGGCCGGTGTGGTGGCGGTCAGATAGTGGTCGCCCTCGACGGACGGGGTGTGGTTCGGGTCGATGGTCGCCCTGCCGCTGCCGTTCCAGGTGCTCTTGTCCCGCATGGCCTGGTGGGTGGTGCGGATCCGGGACCGGTGGATCTTCAGCGGGCGTCCGTCATCCCCGGTTAGACCGTGGCGAAGGACCCCGCGCTGGACCGCGACGCGGTCGATCCGCCGCACTCGCCGATCGCCGCCGGCCCGGCTCACCCCCAACCACAGGCGGCCGCGTTCCCCCACGGGCACGAAGCTTCGCAGCAGCTCGGAGGGGGCCAGCCACTGCTCCAGCAGTCGCACTGCCCGACGCGGGAGCACCAGGCTCTCCGCCGCGGTGCGGCGTTTGACGTAGGAGAGCAGGACCGTGGAGTCCCCGGCCCAGTCGATGTCCTCGGACGATGCCGTCGGGGACAATGCCCGAGCAGATGCCGAACAGCAGCCGGTAGGCGATCAGCACGTCCAGGTGCGGGAACAGGGCCCGTGTGGCGTCGTGGAAGCCGCCCCGGTTGTGGACCACCGCCGCCGAGACATCCAAACGCTGCCCGAAGTCGCTGATGCTGACCGGGCCCACCCGGGCCAGCAGCCACCGCAGATTCCCCGGCTTCCACCCGCCCTCCCGGGGATGACGCCCCTCGGCGGCAGCGGCCAGGGCCTGCCGGTGGGCCGTGTAGGAATCGTCGACCAGGGTCCGGCAGACCTCGGTCAGCCGCTGCCACTCCGCCTCCGAGTAGGGCGGCAGAACGTGCCGGTTCGGCTGCGGATTGAAGTGCCGACCCGTTGCAAGCTCCATCACCCCGGCATCGAGGACACCTCCGACCTGGGCGAATCCCTCCCACAAGGCACGGGTCAGAGCTTCGAGCCGCCGGGGGCTGCCCATCCAGAACTCGGCGAGCTGCCCGCGCCGCAGCTGGGCGGCTCCGCCGGTGAACCCCTGCTCGGCCAGGGTTCGCACCATGTTCCGCAGAGCCTGGACGTAGAAAGTGACAGTCCCGGCCGAATCCGCCGTGCCGTGCGGATGGATCAGATCGACCAGGCCAGTGGCCAGATCCCTGGCCAGGCGCGGGTTGGGGAGCCCGTCCAGGGAGTACTCGGCCCGACGGCCGTCGTTGAACACGCAGGCCAGGGAGAGCGGCTCGTCGACGAGCATCGTCGGCATCACACACCCCCGTCCTCGTCGTCGGCGAACTCGGCCGCGGCCTCGTGCTCGGCCTCCGCACCGCTGGCCAACCCCGCCGCCGCCCCGGCGCCCTCGTAGGCGTCCCGGTAGATGCGGGTCGTGTCCAGGTGGCGCAGGTACTTTTCCGTGGTCAGGACGGTGGAGTGGCCAAGAAGATCACGTAGCACCAGCAGCGGGTCGGCCTTGGAGAGATAGAAGACCAGCGCGGCATCGGCGTCGGTGTCCCGCACCAGCTTCGCCGCCTGCCGGTAGTGCCCGCTGACCAGGTATTCCAAGGTCCTCATCGAGAACGTGTGGCGACATCGGTGGGGCCAGACGTGCGGGAACCGGGGCTCGAAGCGGGCACGGATCCGGTCCGAGGTCCGCTCGAAGACCGTGGCCCAGGCGGTGAACGGGCCGCCGCCGGCCTTCACGGCCAGCAGACACGAGCCGCCCTCGGGGGCGACCAGGCGGCGGCGTTCGGCCGGGGTGAGCGAGTCCCACGAGCGGCGCACCCCGTTGACCCGCCCGCCCCGGTGCTCGGGCTCGGTCACCATGAGCGGCTCACCCCACCGCCGCGGCGGCCTCCAGGCGGAGCCATCGGCCGTGGCCGCGCGGTCCAGCGCGAGGTAGTCGTGCAACCCGGCCAGGGCCTCGTAGGAGGTCCAGGTGGTGCGGAACTTCTTCCCCTTGGTGATCCCGGCCGGAACCGGGAACGGGATCGGCACCGCGGTCGGCTCCGGCGGCAGGGCGGGGATCTCCCACGGCAGCAGGTGGGTGAACTCCTGCAGCCGCAGGCCGGTGGCCAGCGCGAGGTCTGCGATCGCGGCGTTGCGGGTCAGTTCCCGGCCGTGGAAGCCGGTGTCCTGCGAGCCGTCATGGGCCAGCCCCCGCAGTCCCTTTCGGAACAGCTCGGTGAAGTCCGGCTCCAGGTACTTGATCGTCACATGCGGCTTCGGCGTGCGGCGGACCGCCAGATTCACCCGCACCTCCCGGCCGGTCCCGGCGAACAGCGCCCGCGCGGACCGGTAGGTGAACGGCTCCGCCGGCGCGTAGTCCTCGGCCATCGCCCACCGGTAGAACAACGACAGAATGCTCATGTGCTGACCCCACATCGTCGCCGCGAACCGCGCCTCGGCCGGCCCCGCTGCCCGGTGCTCGGCATACCGGCTCAAGCCCGCCTTCAACCGCTCACGCGAGTCGAACAGCCCCACCCCGTGCTCGGCCAGGAACTCCGTCCACGCCTTGAGCACCCTCGCGTAGTTCTCCCACGAGCTCGGCGCCGGTGCCCCACTCGCCGGTAGCTCACGTAACCAGCGGTTCACCACCGCCGCCGGGCGCGGCACGGCCGGGCCGTCCTCGAAGCGCAGGTCGTCGTCGACGAGCACGGGCATCCCCTCGGGGATCAACGGCCGGTGCTCGATGTCCCAGGACTGCCAGCCGTGGGACGAGAAGAAGTTCAGGATCACGGGCACTGACAGTAGAAACACCACACGGCCCGCGGCAACTCACAAACCCCAAGGCCAGATGCCTACTTGGAGTCAATCGCCACACGGGAACTAAGCAGAGACAAAATGCCGCAGGCAGTGCGGCACCAGCTCCTCCGGGAGCCCCAGCTCGTCACGGTAGAGGGCGAACCGGTCCTCGATCTCGCCCACCTTCAGCCGGCCACCGCGTTCGGTCAGCCAGAGCGCCGGGTGGGTGGGAAAGCCGTAACGAGGAAGGACGTTGACGACGTAGTCCTCCAGGGACTCCACTGCCCACGGCATGATGCTGGCGACGCTCCGCCTCCGCGGCCCCGAGCCCTTGGTGCCCTTGGCCTTGCGGACGTGCACCATGCCGTACCGGCCGAACTGCGGAGCTTGCGCATTCCTGTAGAGGTCCACGACGTCCAGGCCGGACGCCTCCGAGGCCCGCAGACCCCACCCATAGATCGTCTTGAACAAGGTGGCATCCCGGTAGGCGGTCAGCGCGCCCTTGCGGCCCCGCTTGATCGCTCGCTCCACGCGGGCGTCGATGTGGTCGAAGAGGAGCTGGCACTCCTCCCGCGTCATCGGCCGACGCTCTGCCTCGCCCTCGTAATCCACGAGGTGTTCGCGACGGTTGCCGTCGTGGAGGATCGCCGTCGGGTGCGTGCCGAACCGTTCCAGGCAGACGTCCGCCCACCCGTAGACCGGGTCGAGCAGGTAGTCCATGAACAGGCTCACAGCCCCCTGGTAGGTGCGGAGCGTCGACTTGGCGCGGTCGTGCTGCATCCCCAGGTCGGCCATCCACTCGTCGATGTGGGCGGCCGTCCAGTTCCACGGGTACTCATTCGTGAAGTCCCTGAACTGCTCAACGATCCGCTGGCGCCCGGCGGCCGTTCCCGCCTGGAGGCCGCGGCCGCCAATCTGCTGCCGTGCCCAGCCGGACATCATCGCGTCGAGTACGGCGTCCTCGGGATGTAGCAGATGCACCCCGGAAACCAGCTCAAGCCGCGCGGCCCCCTGCACTTCCCTCGTACCGTCGGACACTCCCACCCTCTCGCATTAGAGGGAAGAATCACGCATCTAACGACTGATCGCAAACAAACTTGCAGGTCAGGACGTCGATCAGAGCGGATGGCGTCAGGTAGCGAGCCGGTACACTTCCCGCAGTCCAGGGCCACTCGCCAACGACCGATCACGCGTCTGATGCAATTCCCGAGGATCGACGCCGCCGGGGACGCGGCGGTCGGCGATGTAGTGGGTGAGCCCGACAGGGCGAGCGCGGCCGCGGCGGCACCGGGGTGCAGTCGGATACCCAGGACCCGGGCGCGCCGGCCCCGACCACGACGGCCTGCGTGGCAGTGTAGGTCAGGCAGTGCCAGGCGCATGCCTTGATCCCGTCCCGGCTGCCGTGCGCGACGGGTTCCGTGTCCGGGCCGGCGGCGGGCATCAGCACCGGCTTGGCGTCGGTGGCGGCCTTAACCCGGGCGCAGTGGTCGTTCTGGATCCAGTGGTCACCGATGTTGGAGGCGGCGCGGCCGAGGCCGAGGACGGCGGCGAACAGGGCGGGGCGGTGATGCGTCATGCCGGGGTTCTCCTGATCTCGAAGGGGTGAGGGAGCAGGGCGCCGGCCTCTTGCCGATGCTGCGGCGCCCGTGATCTCGCCCCGGCCGATCCGGCCGGGGTGAGATGCGTTAACGCGGCCAGCCGGTACGCGGCCGCCGGGGGAGCGATGTAGCTGGCGGGATCGGCCGGGGTGCCGTCGTGGCACTCCAGGCAGCTGGCCAGGGACGTCGGTATTGGCGGAGTGCCCTTGTTCTGCAGCTGTCGTATGCCTGGATGTCGGCTTGGTGGGACAGCGAGCCGTCCTGTCGCGGCCCGGCGGCGGGCTGGCGATCCCGCCATCACCGCTGCGGGGTGGTCCTTGGCTGCAGCCGGTAGATATCCAGTTGGGCGCTTGACCGAGGAATGACAAGGTGAGGCTCATGCTGTCGCCCACCGTCGAAGAAATCCTCCGGGAACTGCACGCCTCGCTCACACTGCGCAAGCGTCCGGAGGATGTAGCCCGGCTCATCCAGGATCTGGATGCGACGCAGGGCACCGAACTCGACGAGGTCACTGAGGCCGCATTGGCCGCCGAACACTCGCTGCGCAACCTTTGGCACGGCTACACCTCCATGCGGGAGGATTTTGCCCGCCCGGTTGGCGCACAGCGCCAGCTCGCCCGTGCGGCAAGCCTGTTCACGGATGTGCCGGAGCTTCCGGACAGCGCCGGAGACGACCCGGACCGGATCGAGGTAGTGATCCGCGTTGCAGGCGAGTCCATAGGCCGCGTGTACGGCCAAAATGACTTCGGCGTGGACCGTCTCGACCGGGCCGAGCGAACTGCTGCCGGCCTCGGCGAGGTCTCCAAGCGCCAGTACAACAAGCGCTTCCGTCTCCTGCGCCGCATGGAGGCCAAGCTGGCGCGGCTGATCCACGAGCAACACCGCCGCGAGGTGACGATGACGGGTAAGGGAGCACTCGCGCACGTAGTGCCGTACGGCCTCTTCGCTGTGGACCCGAACACGGCGGCCTTCATCGCGTACATCACGGCGCGGGGCTACATGCGCAGCGTCTTCACGAACGGTCGCCAGCGCCAGGTCTACGACGAGGTCGCCGAGGCGCTGTTTCAGCGCTTGCGCGCGCAGCCCGAGCAGACCTGCTGGTCTGCGGTCGCGCATGTGCATCCCACGTCGGAGGTGCTCGCGGCAGTCTCCGAGGAGGACCTCGCTCAACTGCTGGTCCGATGGAACGGCTTCCTGCGCCAGGTCGCGGACCTGTTGGAGGACGCCTGGAATCGGCACCCGCTGGAGCGCGAAACGATGATCGTGCGCCGCGGCGACGACTCATCGACGTGGAATCAGGCCGCGCAGGCGTGGAACACGGCCAGAGCGCACTGGTTCGCGATTCTGTCCGAACTGGGCCAGGAGAAGATTCTGGACCGGGTCTGCCCGGGTAAGGTTCCCCGCCTGATGGCTGCCGATGTGGCGTATTGGCACCGCATGAGCGGCGGCGGGCTGCACCCTGACACCTACATCTGGGCAGAGCTGCCGTTGCCCTGGGAGGTACTCCGAGGGGAGAAGGATTGCCCACGTTCGTTGGTCGAGGCAGTCTGTGCCCGTCATCAGAGGGATCCCGTCGCCAGCGCTTGGACCGCCCCCAGGCCGACTGCTGAGGCTGTCGCCTTTCGCCGGACGCCCGAGCTTGTGCACGGTGTTGCCGTTGCGGACCCTCTCATGGCCAGTGCCCTCCGGTCGGCAGGCGTGTTCTCCGGCAATGGCAAGCGCGCAGCGGCGAGGGAGTGGCTGTGACTGCTTGCCCAGGGCGTGGGGAAATTGGTTGCCCCAAACGGCAGCCCCAGCCATGATCGACGTGGCGACGAGGAAGCTCTGCGGAGGAGCGCCCGGCTCTGATCCCGGGTGGACGTAGGTTCGAATCCTGCCCTCGTCGCCACTTCACTTGCCATCGCGTAGGTCAGGCCAACTTTGGGCTGGCGATGCAGTCAAGCCGGTCTCGTTTCGCTCAGCCGGTCCAGCGGAGGGCATTACGGACGCTGGTTCCGGTGCAGTCGTCGAGGACCGTTGGCAGGTCAGCGGCGTCCCCGGATTCGCTGGCACCGCGAGAACCCGCTGGTCTCCGTGTGAGGTCGTGAGCGATGCTGCACACGTGATCGATTGAGAAACAGCAGTTCGGATCGTTGAAGAACAGCTGGAACGCGACTACGAGACGGACCGCTCGGTGCGCCCGGACCCGATGCTCATGGCTGTTGCGGGAGTGGAAAAGCAGGAGCTGGCGTGGATCGTCTCCTGGACGTCCGAGGAGTACCTGCGCACCGGGAACCCGGACTTCATGGTGGTCGGAAACGGTCCCCACCTGGTTGATCGACTCGACGGGAGCCTGCACCAGATCGGCGTCGTCTTGGCGGTGTCTGATGGGTGGCCGGACGACTACAGAAGCCGCATCCGAGGCCAGGCTGTGCGGACGGCGGTGGATGATCTGCACGAAGAGGTTCACGGTGTGGCAGCTGCTCGTGGGCGAATCCACGCCATGCACACCCTGCGTCAGCGGCTGCCGGCGCTGTTTCTTGCCGAGGTCATCGAGTACGTGGGCGCCTTGAAGGACGGCACTGTTCCTGATCATCTTCTAAGGGTCGCTACGGAGGAGCTGGTGCCCCTTGTCAAGCCGGTGCTGACTGCGACGACCATCCGTGGGGGTGCCCGACCTACCGGCTGACCTCGCGTCAGTTTTTCTTGCGTGTGGTGATGCAGTCGAACCAGTCGCGTCTGGCGTATCCGGTCCATCGGGTGGCGTTGCCGATGCTGGTCGCGGTGAAGTCGGCGAGGACGGGTGCTGGCAAGCGGCCAGGGCGAGTCGGGCGCTGTTGCGGCCGGCAAGGGGTGTGATTCCGTGCTGCCGGAGTTTCAGGGTGAGGTGGGTGGCGCCGAGAGGGCGGGCGGGCTCCTGTCCAGGGAACAGTCGAGGGCGATCGGCCTGCCCGAGTCACCGGCCCGGCCGTCCCGGGTACGGGACGGCCGGGCCGGTAGCCAGGCAGGGCGGTCGGAACTGGGGTCAGTGCGCGCCACGCGCCGGATTATCAGCGACCTCACCAACCGTCTCCAAGCGACAAGCCGGTTCCAAGCCGGGGTCGAAGCGGTACACAGAGGATGGATCTCCTGAACCAGCGCGGAAGGAGGGGACCTCAAGAGCCCGCATCGGCCGGCCCAAGTCCTGGTGTGCGGTCAGCCGTCGACGACCCGTCCACCGGTGCCCTGTCCCTCGGCACCATGCCCGTGGACACAACCGTCACCCGGCGCGCCAGGACGGCAACCGCGTGCAAGACGCATCAGATCAACGTTGCCACCTACCCTGGCACCGGCAGCATCGGTCAGGACATCCTCCAGCCCTACCCGGCTCTCCAATCCACGAGCCAGAGCCCTGTGCAGTACGGGCCACGTGCTATCCCCGTCCCCGTGCAACAGCACGGGGACGGGGAGGCCGGCACTGTGCAACACCGTCAGGATCCGATCCGCTTCATCCAACGCACGCTGTCGCGGCATGCCAATGACCTCCACCAGCACACGGACGCACGAGCCGGCCGTCGTGCTCTCAAAGAGGAGACGCGCATCGGCTACCGACCGGATACCGGCCTCGACTCCGACGCCCATCCCGGCGAGCACATCCGCCATTTCACCGAAGCCCGGTTTGCTCAAGTTCAGTGACACGAAGGCAGGCAGCATGTCCGGCCGCCACCGGCTGACCAACTCCAGCCGACGCGACACATCCCCATCGGTGATCCACAGCCCAGTCGATACCCCTACCGGCAGCCGACAGGCAGCGCGTACCACACCGACGGCTTCCGGCGGACGAGGACACCGTGCGTGCCGCCGTCGACGCCCTGGGCCGGCTGTACGCGACGTCTGGACCGGGACGCCTTCGGCGTGCACCGGGCCAGGCCGGCGTCCGGGTGTACGCGGATCTGCTACGGCCCGGTGGCCAGTCATAGAGGAACCTCGCCCTCCTGCCCTGGAGTTGGGGCTGTCTGCGGATCAGCCGGATATCTCACGTTCGGCGGCGCTGCGTCGCAGCGATCAGGATTCCGAGCAGCACCGCAAGATCGGCCGCTTGTGGATTGAGCGCCCGCCTGGACGTGCGCTGGAGCTCTTGTGCTCTTGGGTGAGCTGAGCTTGGCCCCACTGTGTCCCGCGGGTAGTCCGGTGCACTGTTGGCACCGTCAGCCAGTAGGCGCTGGGTCCTGGTGCCTGTCCTTCGGTCCCTTCAGTCCCCGTGACTAGGGACTGAAGGGATAGGCCCCCCAAGCGGTCGTAGAGGCAAGGGACTGATGTGTTGGTTGGTCCCTCCCCTGGCGCTTGCTTTAGTCCCTGCAATAAATCGCAGGTCAGGACCCCCGTCGTCCCGATGTAGGGACTGAAGGGACTCAGTTTCACTACTTCCTCTCTTCGTGTGCGTGTGTATACGCGAGCGTGGAAGAGGAGGCCCTGTTCCTTGGTTGAGTCATAACTACGAAGTTGGGTCCCTTCAGTCCCTGCCGCCGCCCGAGAACTACCCCCAGCAGGTTTGGCAGTGACTGAAGGACTGAAGGACAGAAAGGTGACGGTTCAGGGCGCGCTTCCTGTTTGGGGAGGTGCTGAAGGGGGGCAGGGCGATGGAGGCGCCGAGGGGACCGAGGGGTGAAGGGTCTGAAGGCGCGATCTCCGCGCCACGCCCGGGGTTCATAAGAGGCCATATCGATAAATTCCTCACAGGAGGCTTACTTGGCGCCGGACTGAAGGGACTCAAGGGACTGAAAAGTGACTACGGTCCAGCAAGGTGCGGCGTTCGTGTCATCCGCTGCGCTAGGCTCCGCAATACTGAAACTTCGGTCCCTTCAGTCCCTGTGCCAAGACCAGAGGCTTCACACCAGCATCGAGACACACCGCAGGCAACCTGTCGAGGAAGCAGAACGTGCCAGCCCACTCCTACAACCAGACTCAAGCCACCCCTACTGTGTCCGAGCGGCATCCGGGAGTAGCACGCTGGTTCGCGGCCCAGGGCTATCCCGTACACCCGCTGCTGCCTGGCGTGAAGACACCCCCGGCGAACTGCCCCTCCTGCCGCCCTCCGGCGCAGCAACACGAGCCGCAGACATGCCCCTGCCTCACACAGGGCCTCTGGTGCCACGGCTTCCACGCCGCCACAACGGACCAAGCAGTGATCGAGAAGTGGTGGCGCCAGGCGCCCGAGTTCGGCGTCGCAGTCTCCTGCGGACCCGCAGGGCTCCTCGTCATCGACATCGACGCCCACTCACCCGTCCTGCCTGATCGGCAACGTTTGCTTCCCGGGATTCGCATAGACGAGCGTGTCGATTTGTCAGGCCTCGTTTCCGGGTTCGACACCCTTGCGCTTCTCGCGGCCTGCCGCTCACAGCCGAATCCGGCAGACGACACCGCGACACTTCGCGTACGGACGCCGTCGGGTGGACTGCATGTCTGGTACCGAGTGCCACGCGGTGGCCCTCGCTACCGTTCCTCCAGCGGTTCCAGCCCCCGCGTTGCGCTCGCCTGGCAGGTAGACATCCGGGCCACGGGCGGATACGTCGTCACACCCGGAACCCGAACCAGCTCAGGGACCTACCAGGCACTGCCCGGAGCCCGCACTCCCGCCATCCTGCCTCTCTGGCTGAGCGCCGAACTCATCCGGACAGGTCACACCGGCAACCCCGAGACAGCTCCAGTCGCTGCCCCCGCTCCCGCGCCGATTCATGCCCGCAAAAGGCGTGCCGACGATGCGGACGCCCTCCGGATCCTCAGGCCCCTCCTCGAGGAAGTCCGCGCCTGTGCGACCACACCCTCCGGGACGGCATTCACCGAAAAGCTCAACCGAGCCGCTTTCACCGCAGGAGGCCTGGCCGCGGCCGGCTACCTCACGCAGGCCGATTGCGCCGGCCTGCTGACCGAAGCCGCAGATGCCGCACGCCCCCGACAGAGCCGCAGAAACCAGCTCGTCATCGACTCCGCACTCCGCGCCGGCAGCAACCGCCCGATCCACCCCAAGGGACGTTCATGAGCAGCGCAGGCAGCACCGGATTCGACGCGCATGCCGCAGCCGAGCAGCTCGCCGCCTTCAACGCCGAAGCCACCCTCTCGGCCACCCCGCAGCTACCCGCTCAACAGGGAGTGACCGCCGACGGATTTCGTCCCGGAGACTTCGTCCAGTCCGGGCTGTTGGGAAACCTCACCGATCGCGGCAACGCAAAGCTCTTCGCCCACCTGCACAACCACCGCTTCCGCCACGTCGAGGGACTGGGCTGGTACGTCTGGGACGAATACCGTTGGAAGCGCACCGGCGGCGAGAAGGCCGCCATTTGGGCCGCTGGGGACATGGCCGAAGACATGCCCGTTCACGACCCGCGCGGCGTCTTCACCGACCGGGAACTCAACCAGCACCGCAAGCGGGCGATGTCCACGTCCGGCGTCAAGGCCATGCTCGCCCAGGCGAAGGCCTCACCCGGACTCGCCCTGGACCCCGACACCCTTGACGGCGACAAGTACGCCCTGTGCACCCCCGCCGGCGTCGTGGACCTTCGCACCGGTGATCTCCGCAAGCCCGATCCCCGGCGCGATCTGCACTCCCGCGCCACCTACGTGGCCCCCGAAGCCATGCCCACGCCCCGCTTTGAACGCTTCCTCACCGAGACGTTCGGCGACGACGACAAGGGCAGGGAAATGATCAACTTCCTGCACCTGCTCCTGGGCTACTCCATCACCGGTGATGTCGGCGGCCAAGTCTTGCCCTTCCTCTACGGCATCGGCGCCAACGGCAAATCCGCTCTCATGGACGTAGTCATCAAGATCCTCGGGGACTACGCCGACGTCGCCCCGCCCGGCTTCCTCATGGAACGCGGAAAGTTCAACGAACACAGCACCGAGCTCACCGAACTGCATGGCCGCCGACTGTTCGTCTGCAGCGAGCTCAAGCCCCACGACAAATTCGACGAAGCCCGCGTCAAGCTCCTCACCGGCGGCGACCGACTCAAAGCACGCCGGATGCGCCAGGACTTCTTCAGCTTCGAACCGACCCACAAACTGTGGCTCCTCGGCAATCACCGGCCCGAGGTCGGCACCGGCGGCCATGCCTTCTGGCGCCGCATCCGCCTCATCCCCTTCGACCGGGTCGTCCCCGACAACCGCAAGATCGACAACCTCGCCGAAGAACTCGTCGCCGACGAAGGCCCCGGAATCCTCCAATGGATGGTCCACGGGGCCATGGCCTACCTCGCGACCAAGCCCTCCCTGGGCGGACCTACCGTCGTCCGCACCGCCACCCAGGCCTACGCCACCACCGAAGACCACATCGGCCGCTTCCTCGCCGAATGCTGCACCACGACCACCGACCTCGACGAACCTTGCGATCTCCGCGTCGAGCAAGGCGCCCTCTACCGCGCCTACAGCACCTGGTGCCAAGAAGGTGAAGGACTGCGCCCGGCCACCACCCGCGCGTTCGCCACCCGCATCCGTGCCGAGGCCGGTATCTCCTCGCCCAGCGAAATGCTCCGATCCAACGGCCAGAAGTTCTATCCCGGCCTCGCCCTCCTCACCGAGGAAAGCCCACCGAGCGCGACGAACGGCGCAGCCCGCGCGTGAACCGACTCCGGCGTACTGTCCGCAGCAATCCCAGCCCTCTACGATGGACGGAAGAAACCATGACCCAAGTCCGGCACCCCATAGCCGGTATACGGCTACCTGCCGCGCACAGGGCCGCCTGCCCTACCGGGCAGGAACGCAAGACCGAGGAGGGACGAAAGCCATGAGCTCGCTACTCGAACCGAGCGATCTCGCCCATGAGAACAATGTGGTGTGGCTGGAGGATCCCGACGAACTCGACTACGTACGCCAGGCCCTCGACAAGACACCCCGCCGACGGGGCAAGCCCCGCTACTACCGGGACGGTCGCATGATCGGCTTCACCGAACTCGGCGACACGGCGGAGGCCGACCCCGACAGCGGACTGCAAAAGCGTCGCGTCTTTTACCTCCTCCCGCACGACCGGGACGCCGAGCCCAACGGCCTCTACAAGGAAGGCGCCCCGGGCGAGGCCGTGGACCCACGCACGATCGAGCCCCGCAAAGTCGGCCTCAAAACCCCACGCTCCCAGCGAGGACTCGCAGCCAGCGAAACAGTTGCCTGATTCAGTCCCTTCAGCCCCTGTCGCTCTTATATGTGCTCTGAGCTGGGCCTTTTCCAGGGACCGAAGGCAGAGTCGGATCCGGCCACACCGGCCGGCCACTTGATGCCGTTCCTGTTGCCACAGCGAGGATCGCCGCCAGGCGCTGTGAAGGGGCAGACTCGCAACAGCATTCGACGCAGGGAGCCGAGATGAGTGCACAGTCGATCCACCACCCATGGCGGCGTACGCGGTCACCTGTCCCAGTGCGAACACATCGGTCCCACGGTGGGAGGGCTGGGTCCATCATGAACCCGGACGAGCGAGTCGCCCGGATCACTCGTGGACGGTGTGGTGACCAGGACGCTCGATGCGGCTGCTGAAGGCGATCGACGAGGCCGCCGACGACGAGCGGGCGGGAGAGCAGTAGCGAGACGTGCCGCGGACCCAGGAACGCTCTGGTCGGATTCCGACCAGGCCGCTGAACTGGAGAGCGCCGATCCCCACCCGCCGCGCCTCTCGGACCACGTGAGCCCCGTTAGGCCGCAGGCGGCCGCCCAGACGGTCACCCGGTCCCCGGCCGGGACAACAACGGAGGACCCCATGCCACGGACCTGGGGAGCGGTGGAGTGATGGCGGCACGTCGACGGCGCCGGCGCTTGAAGAAGCAGACCCGCAAACGGTTGCAGGTCTGGGGTGCGGTGGCGGCGGTGATCCGTGGTGTGGATCGCCGGGAACTGGTCGATGGTCTGGCCCGTCCTGGTGGCTGTACTCGCCGCGGCCATGCTGGGCGGGGCAGGCTGGGCGCTGCTGCGGGCGCACCGCCGGGCGGTCGGCCAGGACCGCGCGTGGCGGGCGCAGGAGGAGGCCCGGGCGCGCGAGTTGTCCATGACCGAGGTCGACGCCTGGACTTCGAGAAGTACGTCGCGGAGCTGTGCCGGAGGGACGGCTGCAGAAAGGTCGTCGTCAGCGGCAAGAGCGGCGACCTGGGCGCGGACGTCGTCGGCTACCTGGCCGACGGCCGCAAGCTGGTCATCCAGTGCAAGAAGTACGCGGCGCACCGGAGCGTGCCCTCGCAGGTCATACAGAAGTTCGTCGGCACCGCCCGCCTCGAGCACGGCGCGGACGTCGCCTTGTTCGTCACCACCGGCCACGCCTTCACGCGGGACGCGCTGGGCCTGGCGCTGCGCCAGGACATCGTGGCCCTGCACCGCGATCTGCTGGGCTCCTGGGTCAAGGGCGCTCACCTGGAGACGCTGATCCCGTTGAACGGCAGTGGTGGCGGCACCAAGCGGCGTCCCTCTGCCTGACCGGCCGAAGGGGATGACGGACGGCAGGGCCCGGCGGGAGACCGCCGGGCCCTCCCTCTTGTCGTACGCGCGGGGCGACGACCTGGGCCAAAAGGGCGTTGGACCGTTGGGCGAGGCCTTCCAGGACTGGTGGGCGAGGGAAAGCTCGGCGTCGGCTCGGTTCGGGTCGGCGAAGGACAGTGCGAGGGCGAGGCGGACCTGCATCATCGCGCGCTCACCGGCGGCGCCGTGCTCTTCGGCTTCGGCACGGCCGGCCTCAAAGGCGGCGACGCCCTGGCCGATGTTGTGCCACCACCGTGTCTTTGGCGACATTAACTGGTCCCACGCACGACCCGGACAATTCCTATGCGGTATCGAGAGAAAAGGGACACATCGCAATGTCAGGCAACAACAGGACGTCTTTAACCCCGACCCGTCAGGCCCTCACACTGGCGGCGCCGTTCGCCGTGGGAGCCATCGGCACAACCGTCGCGTTTCTCCTGTTCAGGAGTTCCTTCGCCGGACAGGTCGCCACCCACTTCACTCTCGAAGGCAACGCCAACGGCTTCAGCTCCCCCGGCGCCGCACTTGGCCAGTACCTGCTGGTCTTCCTCATCGAAACCATTGGCATTGGCGCGGCTCTCGTGTCCGCCAAGACCGCGGTCATCACCGTCCGAGCGCTGGGCGTCTTCGCCTGGGGCCTAGCGTCCGCTACCGCCTGCCTGTTCGTGCTCGCCATGTGGGTCAGCACCGCTACGGAAGGCCAGGACATGCGACTTTCCATTCAACAGGTCGTCATAGCCGCGGGGGTGGGGCTCGCCGTCGCAGTGGCCGGCTGGCTCATCTCTCGGGAACGGGCATGAACCGGCAAGGGACACCGGGAACGGTCATGGTCTGGCGCCGCTCCCTCGTCAGCGGGTGGATGGTCGCGACCGACCTGGTCTCCGCCGCCGCTCTCCTGCCGGCGGCCGCAGTGGACCCCGCGCAACGGACCTGGGCTTCATACTCCTGGTCTTCCCCACAGCCTTTCTCATCACCGCCGCCGTCCGGGTCACCGTTTCCGACGCAACTCCATGATCACGAAGCCTGTGCCTGCCTCATCTGCCGCCCCAACCTGCTGGCGCCTCCCTCCGTCACTGCACGTCGCGCACCGCGAGTAGTTCGATCACTGCCCCAGACGACTCCAGCAGTGGTGCAGCGGTAGAACGCCTGGGATCGGCTCGGTAGCCGGCGAAGTCCTCGCTGCTGGGAAAGGTCACCAGGTGGGCCTCGACCCGATCGTCCAGAGTGCGCAGTCGACGCTGAAGACACCCTCCGTGCTCGGCAAGGAGGGGCAGAACGGCGCTTTCATAAGCGTCGAAGGCGCCCGAGCCCCCTGCAGGTAGCCGCGCGAGCATCAAGTAGGTGACGGCCATGACCCCTCACAACGATCCGAAACAATGATCGTCTGAGCCTAGCCGGGGCGTACGCCCCCAACACCGCCCGGACAACCCCCTATCTGCGCGACCTTTAAAAGCTGTGCGTCGTGGTCTCGCGCGTGCACGCGACGCTATGCGGGTAGAGCCCTCTACGGTTCGCGCCATGACGCCAGCGATCTTGATGTTTGGCCCGGCGCACGGGCGGGTTCTCACTACCGATTCAACGGACGGGAGGTACTTCGGGAGGCCGGGTGGAGCTACCAGCTGACCGGCGACGTGGACGAGCGGGGAGGTGTATTGCGCGGGCGTACATGGACTGACCAGGACGGCGGGGGCTGTCCCTGGAGACGGCCCCCGCTGTTGGTCAGTGCCTGGCGCGCAGGTGCGCCTGCCGTGCGATGACCAGGCCGCGCCAGCTGCTTCGGGCCTGTTGGCCGGTCGTCGTCGGGTACAGGCGTCCTGTGCTCGGCGGCGATCTGGGCGGCTTCGGGTCCTTCTTGTCGTCCCACTCGCTCGTGGGCAGCGCGCCGCGCCCCAGGCCGGGATGCACAGCTGTCACCAACCGACAGCTGCAGTGGGAGTTGGTCGCGGCCGCACTGGTTCTGTCGTCGAGGCGGCCCGCCGTGCCCTGTCGATCAGCATGCCCAGAATCCTTTCCGACCTGCCAGGCCCGGTGAGGGCGTCCTGCGTGGTGAGGCCGACACGGCGTCCTTGGCCATCCGGTGGCGTCGGGGCATGCTGACCGCATGGACGCCGACGCTCACCTGCCCGTACCCCCGCGCCCCCCTGCCGTGGTCGTGGCCCATGGGGACATGGACCTCGACACCAGCGCCCCGATCACCGACTCCCTCCTGGCCGCGGCCCACGCCCACCCCGTGGTCATCCTGGACACCAGCGGCATCACCTTCGCCGACTCCTCTTTCCTCAACCTTCTCCTGCAGGTCCACGCCCTGACCGAGCTCCGTATCGCGGCACCCCGGCACCAGCTCCAACGGCTCCGGGAGATGACCGGCGCCGACACCGTCCGCCACCTCCACCCCACCGTGCAGGCCGCGACCAGCGCCGCACACCTGCCGGACCGCGAGGCCGGCTGACGGGCGAGGACTCCGCCCCGCGCGCCAGCCTCCAGAGGACGTCACCCGTTCGGGCGCCGACGGGTGCCGCGCGCGCGGACGGGACGGAGGCTGGGCGCATGGCCGCCAAGTTGATCGTCTACCCGGCGGACGCACAGGGCTGGCGCCGGGTCCGCTCCGACGGCACCGCCATCGGAGTCGCCCACCGCCCGTCCGACATCCGCGTCTTCCTCGCCGAGGCCGGACTTGAGAACGCCGAGGACGTGGACCTCACCGACCCGGCCTTCGTGGAGTGGCGGGGCGCCGGCCCCGAGGAGTGGGAACCGTCCGTGTGAGGAACAGGGCCGGGCCTTGCTAGACGCCGGACAGCCATCCGGCTCCGGAATCTGAGAGGTCGCGTGCGCGCTGCGCCCGCTCCTCGATCAGCCGGCGAAAGCCCGCCAGCGCGTACCGCTCGCCGGTGGCCGAGCCGCGCCCGCGGATGCCGGCGACGTCGGCCATGAACTGTTGGGGCTGCGGCTGCCAGCCGAGGACCAGGACGCGCAAGCCCAGGCTTTCCGCCCGCCCGGTGCAGGGCCAGGAGATGGAGTAGGCCGCCGGCGTCCACGAGCCGGACTCGGTCGCAGTCCGGAGCGATGCCGTACGGCATGAAGCTGTCCAGGTCGATCGGGGAACCTGCGATGAGCAGCGAGTTGATGGGCGCCCGGCGCCGGTAAGGCGAGAGCCCTGGCGTACGACCCTGTTGCGTAGGCAGCCACGGCCACCGCCATTGTCGCGGCGGCCGGCCCCGCGACCCAGCGGGGCTCGTCCTCAGGGGCGGGGCGTTTACGGGTAGGTCACGACGGACAGTGAGAAGCGCGGCGAGGGGCCTGCGCGTGAGCCGCGTCCATGGTGACGGTCACCAGGGCAGGCTGGTGCACCCGCACCCGGGAGGCTGTGCGTGCCGAGCAAACCTCCAATCTTGCTCAAGTCAGATACTTCAAGGCGACATCTGCGGGAACGTCATCGTTGTGATTTCGACTGAGATTGCCGTGATTGTCGGGCCCGCCGCCGTCCTTGTGGCCGCGACCATTGGCGCTCTAATCAACAAGGCCGCAACGGGGCGGGCTGCACGCCGGGCGGCTGCCGTTGCCTGGAGCGGATCGCATGTGAAGGATCAACACAAGGCGGTGACAGACTTCCTCAGCGACCCATTGAGCGCCGACACGAACGGGGCCACGCTGAACCTGAGGTTCCTGGCTCCCACGCCGGAGATCCGGGATACGGCCCTGAGAATCCAGGCCCTGGACAAAGTCCTTGCTGCTCCGGAGCCGGAGGGAGCGGCCCCCGGAGCACTTGAGTTCGGAATTCTGCACATGCTGGCTGAGGTGGAGCAGTGGCACGAAGAGGATGGCAATCCGTTTCGGGACTTGCGCGATCAGATCGTACGGTTCTACATCGCGCAGAGGCGGGCCTTGGAGAGGGGTGAGCCAGGTCCGGACGAAAGCGCACTCCTTGGCGCGCTGACGACAGACGGGATGGAGGAGGCGTCAGCTAAAGCCCTCCTGTCGTATGGGGGCGCACGCGATGCGTTGGAGGCAGAACGGGTACGGGCACGCGCCGCTCACCAGTCGGCTGCGGCTGAACGAGAGCAACTTCACGCGCGCCTGGCAGGGCTGATGGCGGCTTGGGTAGCGACCCCGCCTGGCTGAGGCGGCCGGGAAGCAGCAGTAGCGGTCCCGTCTTCGCGCCGGCAGAACATCAACGTCGTTGGACCGTCGAACACCTCCCCCCGCCTTCGCCGGCTGCTGCTCACTCCTGACCTGCAAAGAGCCCTGCCTTGTGCCTGTCCCGCCGCGCAGCGGCCAGGTCAGGATCGGGCGGCGATCGACGCCCGGATCCGCGTGCTAGGGCGTGTCTGACAAATGATCACCTGGTCGATTCACGAAGCCAGAGAATCAGCGAGACCAGGATGACTCCGGCGCGGTAGCGAGTGGCGAGCTTGTCGAACCTGGTGGCGATCGCACGGAACTGCTTGAGACGGGAGAAGCATCGCTCGACCACGTTGCGGTCGCGGTAGACCTCTTTATCGAAGACGGGTGGGCGGCCGCCGAGGTTGCCGCGTCGACGGCGGTTGGCGATCTGGTCGCGGCGTTCGGGAATCGTGGCAGTGATGCCCCGACGCCGCAGCAGGTGGCGGATCGCCCGGCTGGAATAGGCCTTGTCGCCCAGCACCCGCGTCGGCGTCGTGCGCGGGCGGCCCGTGACGATGCGGGGGATGCAGATCTCGTCAAGGACCTGGGTGAACGCGGTGGCGTCGTTGACATTGCCGGGCGTGAGCACGATCGACAATGGCAGGCCCCGGCCGTCGACGGCGAGGTGGACCTTGGTGGTCAGCCCGCCTCGGGAGCGACCAAGGGCCTGGCGTGCCTGTGAGCGGCCCGGATCTTCCAGATTGTCCCGGCCTGCTGCCCCCTTTTGCGTGCGCCGGCGGCATGCTGATGGGCCCGGTTGATCGTGGAATCGACGGCGACTGTCCATTCCACCCGGCCCATCGCGTCGTCGCGGACCTGGACGTGCTCCAACAGTCTTGCCCAGGTGCCGTCCGCCTCCCAGCGGGCGAACCGCTCGTAAACGGTCTGCCACGGCCCGTACCGCTGGGGCAGGTCGCGCCAAGGAGCCCCAGTCCGCAGCCGCCACAACACACCATTGACCACCTGCCGGTGATCACGCCATGGACGGCCACGTCCGTCCGCCTGCGGCAGCAGGGGCTCTATCCGCTCCCACGCCGCGTCTGTCACCTCGCCTCGAGCTGCCACAAGATTGATTATCGGACCGGCTATAAGGTCCTCCCTGTGGCGAATCATCAGGACGAGACCAGGGCGGCCTACGACGAAGTCGTTGAGCTGTACGCATCACTGTTCGCAGACCGGCTGGAGACGCAGCCGTTCGCCCGGGCCATGATCAGCACTTTCGCCGAACTGGTGCGCGCGACGGGCAACCTGCGGGCAGCGGACGTTGGATGCGGGCCCGGACATCTGACGGCCATGCTGCACGAATTGGGCCTGGACGCCTTCGGACTCGACCTGTCCCACGGCATGGTCGACCACGCTCGACGGGCCAACCCGGCGCTGCGCTTCCAGGAGGCGCGGATGGAGTCCTTGCCGATCGAGGACGGCGTGCTCGGCGGCGTACTGGCCCACTACTCAATGATCCACACCCCACCGGGCGAACTGCCAGAGCTGCTCGCCGAGCAGGTCCGCGTCCTGGCGCCGGGTGGCGTGCTTCTGGTCTCCTTCTTCGGGACCGACGGACCGGAGCCGGTCCAGTTCGACCACAAGGTCGCACCTGCCTACAGCTGGCCGGCGGACCACCTCGCCGAACTGCTGGCCGATGCCGGGCTCGTTCCTTTCGCTCGGCTGCTCCACGACCCGGCCTCCGAACGGGGCTTTCTCGACGCACACTTGCTGGCCCGCCGCCCATAGGTTCTGCCCGGCAAAAGGTGCGAGCTGGTCGGCGTGCCTCCGGACCGCCTACTCAACGGGCGCTCGCTGATTCGACAAGAATTGTCAGACAGGTCCTAGCTGCCGCGAGCGCAGCCCGAGCGCTGTACCTGGCCCGGGGGCCGGGATCCGGACCCTTCGTCCTACCGTGGTAGTCATCTTCCATGAGCCAGTTCCGCGACTTCAACCTCAAGCTGCTCGTCATCGAGGAGCTCATGTACGGCCCCGAGCCGCTCCTCCCGGTCTACGACCTGCCCGCGCGGCTGGCCGAGCAGGGGATTGGCGACCCCGCGTCGCACGTCCTGGGGAATGGCCTCCATACGGAGGTGCTGCCGGAGTCCCGGGCCCATTTCGAGGCCCTGGAGATACCGGCCGAGCTGCTCGCTGGCATCGAGGAGCTGTGCTTCGACGCAGGGGCGGAAGTCTTCAGGCACTGCGCCCCCGCCTGGGACGGCGAGGACGACCTGTTCGACGTCAGGTCGCTCGACGATCTCGACCTGCTGCCCAACCTGCGGGAGGTCACTTTCGTGGACGACGGCGTCCTGGCGGTGCCGGACGCGGCGGAGGCCTTCGCCTCCCGAGGCATCGACACGGACTGATCCCGATCACTTGAGCAGCGCCGGTGTTCTGCCCGCGACATACCGGGTCGTTCTCGCGGGCCGGGGGATCGGGACCGTGGCGGACGAGGGCGGGGTCATCCCCTTCCCGGGCCGCTTTTACGCCTGGTTGGCGGCGTTCGGGCAGCGTGGGTTCCACGCGACCGCAGGCCGATGCGGTCGCTGCGTTCCGCCGGCGGACGCCGCCGCTACCCCGTTACCAGCTGCGCATCGCCGCCCGCGCCATCGGTCCACCACGTCGCCTGCTGAGGTTGCCAACAGTCTTTTGACCTCGACTCCACCGCTCCTAGCCACGTCCCGTCGCGGCGGGGTGGGTCGGGGCGCGTTGGCGGCCAACAAGGAGCTGACATTGCCGTGTACATGACCGTAGGCAGTTGTGGGATCGCGCCTCTCGGCCCGTGTTGACTTCTTCATCTAGTGCAGATTCACTAGATGGCACCAATGTCTGCACTATTTGGCGGCGAAGCGAGCTGAGGCCGGGTTCTGCCCCAGGACAGTACTCAGGGGCTTTGTTACGTAGTGCGTACTGCGTGAGCACGGGAGGTAGGGGAGGCTGTGGCTGTTCATGCGTTCACTTCGCATGCCGTGGTCGAGTCGGGCGCCGCGCGGGTGACTCTCGTCGGTGAACTCGACTGGGATACCGCCCCCTACCTCCGGAACGCGGTTGTGCTCTGTCTTGCGGAGGAGCCGACGAGCGTGCGTGTCGATCTGACCGATGTCTCCTTCTGCGATTGTGCCGGTCTCGGTGCCCTGCTCGCGGCCCGAGTGTCCGCCTTGCGGGCGGGGGCGGATTTCGTTGTGCAAGGAATCGGCTCGCAGGTGGCATTGCTGCTCTCCCTGACCGGAACGGGCGACATCCTCACCGAGGGGAACACTCACCCCGGTACGAAGTTGAATCTGGATCACTGCGCTTCGGGCGCCGTCGCAACGCGCCGGGACGTGCAACCCGCAGAAATCACGGAGTCACTGCTCCGGAACCTTCTGGCATGATCGTGCGGTCCGCCACCTGCAAGGATGCACCGATGCCTTCACCCTCCCCGCACAGCCGACCTGTCAGGATCCTGTTGGTCGAGGACCACGACATGGTGGCCGAAGCGATATGCCTTGCGCTGGAGCGCTCGCCTGATCTGCAGATCGTGGGACGCGCCGCGTCGGTGGCATCGGCCCTTGCCGACGCGTCCTGCTGTGAACCGGATGTCGTCCTCATGGACCGGCGGCTGCCGGATGGGGACGGGGTCGCCGCCATCGCCGACCTGCTGGCACTCGTCCCAAACGTGCGTGTCCTGGTCCTGGCGGGCGAGGGCGGCGGGTCGGTGGCAGCGCGCGTTGCGGAGACCGGCGGATCCGGGCTGATTTTGAAGGCTCGCGGTCTGAACGAGCTGGAGGACGCCGTTCGTCGGGTGGCGGCGGGTGAGGTGGTGTTCAGCCAAGACCTGCTCGGCGATGTGCTGGAAAGGCTGTCGGGCAGGGTGCGGGGGCTCGGTGCGAACCTGACTCCGCGGGAGCGGGAGGCCCTCGATCTGCTGCAGGAAGGGCGGACCACCGCGGAGATCAGCGTTCAGTTGGGGGTCGCTCTCAACACGGGGCGCAACCACGTCCAGCGGGTACTGGAAAAGTTGGGAGCGCGTTCCCAGTTGGAAGCCGTGGCGATCGCGCGACGTGAAGGGCTTCTCAAGTGACGCGGGAGACCGGAGAGCGCAAGCAAACGGCTCCGATGTCGGATGCGGCGTTCACCCTCCTCGTGCAGGGGGTGCTGGACTACGGCATCTTCATGCTCGACCCCCAGGGTTACATCATCAGTTGGAACGCGGGGGCGCAGCGGATCAAGGGATACAGGGCCGCCGACATCCTCGGGCGGCACTTTTCGGTCTTCTACCCGCCCGAGGACCAGTCGTCGGGCAAGCCGCAGTGGGAGCTGGAGACTGCCGTGGCCGAAGGGAGACTGGAGGACGAGGGTTGGCGCGTTCGTCAGGACGGCACCCGCTTCTGGGCGAACGTCGTCATCACAGCCCTGTGGGACGAGAAGGGCGTTCTCCAGGGATTCGGCAAGGTCACCCGGGACATGTCCGAGCGAAGAGCGGCGCAGCACGCCCTCAGCGAGCGACGGCGGTTGTTCGACCACCTGGTCCAGGCACAGGAGACGGAGCGCCGCCGCATCGCGTGGGATGTCCACGACGACTCCATCCAGACCATGGTCGCGGCCGGGATGCGCCTGGAGCTGCTGGCGGACCGGGTGCCACCACCGTACTCCGCGGAACTGCAGCGACTCGAAGTCTCGGTACGCGAGGCGATCGCACGCCTGCGCAGTCTGACCTTCCGGCTGCATCCGCCCGGAATCGACAGGCACGGGCTGGTCGAAGGGCTCTCCAGTCACCTGGACGACGTCCTGGGCTCCTGGGGAATGCCCTACGCCTTCGAACACCAGCTGGACCACGAACCCACACCCGAGACAGCCATCACCATCTTCCGCATCGTTCAGGAAGCCCTGCTCAACGTGCACAAACACGCACGCGCGAACAGGGTCGACCTCCTGATCACGTCAACTGACGGAGGCATACTCACGCGCGTGGTCGACGACGGAACCGGCGTACCGATGTCCTCGGACGGAGCCCGCGAGCATTTCGGGGTCATCGAGATGAGGGAACGAGCCCAAACGGCCGGGGGATGGTGGTCCATGCACAGCCGCCCCGGAACGGGGACGACGGTCGAGTTCTGGGTACCGAACCCCCCTCCCGTCCCGGCCTCGACACCGGACAAGACACCATGACACCGGCGCCGGGCTGCTCCCCTGACCTCTCGTTCAGTGTGCTCCTTTGCGATGACAACCTGATGCTGCTGGAGACCCTCCGCGAAGTTCTGCAGGCCCAGCCCGATATAGAAGTAGTAGGAGCCGCGCGCGACGGCGAGGAGGCGCTTCGACTCACACACCGTCATCAACCGGACCTCGTCGTGCTGGACGTCCGCTTCCCCGGCGGAGGCCCCTCCGTGGCCGCAGACATCGCACGCTGCTCCCCGTCCAGCCGGATCGTGGCGTTCTCCGCCTACGACGACAAGGGCACCATCGGACAGATGATGGACGCCGGCGTCTGCGCGTACGTGCTCAAGGGCGTGAGCAATCGCGAACTCCTGTCCGCTCTGCGCCGGGCGGCAACCGCAAAGAAGGCCGGCTGAGGTTCCGGGCGCGGTGGCGGCCCGACTCACTCCGGGGCCATCTGCAGACGTAGGACAAGGCCTCCTGCGGTCGCTCGGATCCACTCCTCGGCCGCCGGTCACGCCCAGGGCCGGGCCGGCGGCGGCCCATGAGGGGATCCGCTAGAGCGTGTCCCTTTGATGGGTTGAGCAGTTGATCGGACATGCCTGTCCGATTAATGATCACTGATGCGATGTGGGACCGGATCGAGCCGCTGATGCCTGCTGATTCGGTCCGCGGACGACGATGGGCCACCGCCGGCGGACCCTGGAAGCCATCGCGTGGAAGTACCGCACCTGCTCACCCTGGCGTGACCTGCCAGAAGAGCTGGGTCCGTTCCAAACTGCGCACAAGCGCCTGATCAGGTGGGCCGTGAACGACACATGGGAGCGGGTTTTTGCGGCGCTCCTTGGCCCCGGTGTCCTATCTCTGACCCACGGTGCAAAGCAGCTGCGGCTGGCCTCCGCCCTCCCGTTGCTTCGTGCCCCGCCTGTTCGTTGGGCCGAACGAGTAGTCGGCGGAGGGGTGGGGTTCATGCGCCGGGAGTGGTCGCCCGAGGACGTTGTGGCGTGCTGGACGCCGGTGGGGAGCGACTGGGACCTGGTCGCGAACAAGTCCGGGCCGACTCGGCTTGGCTTCGTGCTGATACTGAAATTCTTCGAGCTGGAAGGCCGGTTCCCCCAGTTCCTGGAGGAGTTCCCGCCGGCCGCGGTCGACTACGTGGCCGACGTGGTCAAGGTGCCGGGCGAGGACTTGGGGAAGTACGACCTGTCGTCCCGGTCCGCGAAGGGGCACCGTACGCAGATCCGCGAGGCCCTCGGATTCCGCCCGGCAACCCGCGCCGACGAGGAACGGCTGACCGACTGGCTCGCCGATGAGATCTGCCCCGTGGAGCTGGCCGAGGATCGGCTGCGCGAGGCCCTGCTCGTGCAGTGTCGCAGCGACCGCATCGAGCCGCCGGGCCGTATCGAGCGGATCGTGGCCGCGGCGCGGGCGCGGGCCGATCGTGTCTTCTACGCGCAGACCGTCGCACGCCTGGGCGAGGCGTGCGCCCGCCGCCTGCTCGACCTGGTGGCAGAGAGAAACGAGGACGGCACCGCACTGCTGGCCTCGCTGAAGCGGGACCCGGGCGCGGTGGGGCTGGACTCGCTGCTGACAGAGATCACCAAGCTGACCGCCGTACGCCAGCTCGGCTTGCCGGAGGGGCTGTTCGCGGACAGCTCGGAGAAGCTGGTGGCCGCATGGAGGGCGCGGGCGATCAAGATGTACCCCTCGGACTTCCGGGACGCAGGCGAGGACGTACGGACCACCCTGCTGGCCGCGCTGTGCGCGTCCCGTCAGGCGGAAATCACCGACGCCCTGGTGGAACTGCTCGTCGCCCTGGTCCACAAGATCAACGCCCGTGCCGAGCGGCGGGTGGAACGACAGCTGACCGCGGAGCTGAAGAAGGTGAGGGGCAAGGAAGGCATCCTTTTCCGCCTTGCCGACGCGGCGGTGGGCCGGCCGGAGGGGACCGTCCGCGCGGTGCTGTATCCGGTGGGGGGTGAGAAGACGCTGCGCGACCTGGTCGCGGAGGCGAAGGCGAACGAGAAGGCGTTCAAGGCCAAGGTCCGCACCACACTGCGCTCGTCGTACAGCTCGTACTACCGGCAGATGCTGCCGCCGCTGCTGAACACGCTGGGCTTCAAGTGCAACAACACCGCCTACCGGCCGGTGATGGACGCGCTCGCGCTGCTGGCCAAGTACGCCGACGTCGACGGCAAGACCCGCTTCTACGACGCTGGCGACACTGTGCCGATGGACGGTGTCGTACGCAAGGACTGGCGCGAGGCGGTCGTCGACGACAAGGGCAGGGTTGAGCGCATCCCGTACGAGCTGTGTGTCCTGGTCGCGCTGCGGGACGCGATCCGGCGCCGGGAGATTTACGTCGAGGGCGGGAGGCGGTGGGGCGACCCGGAGGACGACCTGCCCGGCGACTTCGACTCGGCCCGTACCGTGCACTACGCCGCGATCCGCCAGCCCGAGAACCCTAAGGAGTTCGTCACCGGACTCAAGCGCCGGATGACTGACGGACTGGACCGACTGTCGGCGGCGCTCGCGGACGGCTCGGCGGGCGGGGTGAAGGTCACCACCCGCAAGGGTGAGCCGTGGATCACCGTGCCCAAGCTGGAGCCGCTGGACGAGCCCACCGGCCTCCAGGCCCTCAAGGACGAGGTCGTACGACGGTGGGGCGTGCTCGACCTGCTGGATGTGCTGAAGAACGCCGACTTCCTCACCGGCTTCACCGACGAATTCTCCTCGGTCGCCGCGTACGAGCGCATCGACCGCGCCACCCTCCAGCGCCGACTCCTCCTGACACTGTTCGCCCTCGGCACGAATATGGGCATCCGGGCGATCGTGGCGACCGGCGAGCACGGCGAGACCGAGGCGGCCCTACGGCACGTCCGCCGGCACTTCATCACCGTCGACAACCTGCGGGCCGCTGTCACCAGGCTGGTGAACGCCACCTTCGCCGCCCGCGAGACCGCATGGTGGGGCCAGGGCACCGCGTGCGCCAGCGACAGCAAGAAGTTCGGGTCCTGGTCATCGAACTTCATGACCGAATACCACGCCCGCTACGGCGGCAACGGCGTGATGATCTACTGGCATGTGGAGCGGAAGAACGTCTGCATCTACTCCCAGCTCAAGAGCTGTTCCTCCTCTGAGGTCGCGGCGATGATCGAGGGCCTGCTGCGGCACTGCACGGACGCCGAGATCGAGTCGAACTACGTCGACACGCACGGCGCGTCCGTGGTCGGGTTCGCCTTCACCGAGCTGCTCAACTTCCGGTTGCTGCCCCGGCTGAAGAACATCGGCAGCATCCGCCTGTACCGCCCCGACGACACCCCGCCCGGCTGGCCGGCGCTCGGCGGCTCCCTGACGCGGCCGATCCGTTGGGAGCTGATCGCCCAGCAGTATGACCAGATGGTCAAGTACGCCACCGCACTGCGCCTGGGCACCGCCGAGGCCGAGCAGGTACTGCGGCGCTTCACCCGCGGCGGCCCCAAACACCCCACCTACGCCGCCCTCGAAGAACTGGGCCGCCGTACGCACGATCTTCGCCTGCGACTACCTCGCCAGCCCGGGCATCCGCCGCGAGATCCACGGTGGCCTCCAGGTCGTGGAGAACTGGAACAGCGCGAACACCGTCCTCCACTACGGCAAGGACGGCGCCCTGACCGGCCCGGACAAGGAGCACGCCGAGACATCGATGCTTGCCCTGCACCTACTCCAGTCCGCGCTCGTGCATATCAACACCCTGCTGCTCCAGCAGGTCCTCGGCGAACCGGCCTGGGCATCGAAGCTCACGAACGAGGACCGGCGCGGGCTGACCGCGCTCTTCTGGTCGAACGTCAACCCGTACGGAACCTTCCGCCTCGACATGAGCCAGCGGCTCGACTTGAGCTTGGTCGCGGCCGTCCCAAGGCCCCGCACGTTCACCGCTCCCGCAGGTTCGCGCGGCTGAAGCCTGCCCGTCGAGCGCAGGACACGCGAGCGGGTGCCGCTCCGAGGGTCACGCAGCCTTCCGGCCCAGGAGAGCCAGAAGCTGATGCTGAGGCGTGGCCTGCGCCGAAGCGGTCAGCGCGGGTGCGTACATTCCGGTAGCGGCGAATTGCTCCGCGATGGGAGCAATGGCGGTCAGGCACGCCTCGACGGCCTCGCCGTCAAGGGACGTGTCGAAACCCGCGGCCTGCGCGAGGTCCCAGGCGTGTACGAGCGGTTCGATGACGGCCGTGGCCAGTACCCACTCGGCCGTCACTTCGCCGTGATGTGAGGCAACACGGCTGTTCGGATCGGTGGTGTTCATCAGATCCAGCATGGACCGGCGAGTGGCAGTCCAGGCAGTGACCGGATGCCCGACGACCGCCTCGGCCGGATCCCGAAGTGGCTCACGAGGTCCCTGGCCCGACAGCAGAGCGGCGATCTGCTGCTGGCCGTCGATGATGTGTCCCAGCACGTGTAAGCCGGTCCATCCCGGGCAGGGAGAGGCGCTGCTCCAGCGGTGTGTCGGCACTCGATCGACGACGTCGCTGACGCCTGCGAGTACGCGCTGGTAACGCGCGAAGACATGGTTCATTGTGCTTCCTCCAAGGTGGGTGTCGTCAGGAGCGGGTGCAGGGCGTTCCACGCGGCCCGGGCCAGTGCTGTTGCCGCCGTGTGGGGTAGCCCGGCTCCGCCCATCAGCCAGTTGCGGGTGTATTCCTGAGCCGGTCCGATCCATACAGCGACCACCACGCTCAGGTCGGGCGTGCCGTCCCAGCCACGGTCCCTCAGCCATTGGGCGACAGCTTGGAAGAACTCCTCGCTACAGGCCGCGATCCGGGGAGCATCCCGAGGCGTGACCCAGTCCGGTGGCGCTGCAAGAAAGACAGCCAGCTCCGGGTGCGCCTCCACCCAGGCGAGGTGGCGGCGCACGGCCACCTCGATGCCGGCTTGAAGAGCAGCTTGAGGCGTCAGCACGGCCATCAGCTCGGCCTGGTGCTGTTGGAGACCGTGAAGGTAGACCGCCTCGGCAAGATCTTGCTTGGTGCGGAAGTGGTGGAAGAAGCTGCCGTTACTGACTCCCGCCCGCCTACGGACTTGCTCCACCGTCGAGCGTTGCACCCCGTTTTCGAGGAAACAGCCGAGGGCCGCGGTCAGGATGCGCTGGTACGTCTCGGAACCCAACATGGCGCCAGAGTAGTGCTCTAGAGCATCACTCCACCAGGAGATTCCGGGAAGACTGCAGGATGTCGAAAAACGATCGTCTGCCGACACCCGGAGACACGATCGCGAACCCGCAGGTGGGCAGTGTCGGCAACTCGCGTCGATAATCAACGTCGGTGAACGGTCCTGCCGATAGATTCCGACACATGCTCATCGGCTACGCGCGGATCTCGACCGCCGACCAGAACCCCGATCATCAGATCGACGCCCTGCTGCGGGTCGGCGTCGACCGAGACAACATCCACGTCGACACCGCGAGCGGCGCGAAGGCGTCCCGGCCCAAGCTCGACCTCGTCCTCCAGCTGCTGCGCGAGGGCGACACACTGAAGGTCACCCGGCTCGACCGGCTCTCCCGCTCGGTGCTCCACCTGGTTACCCTCGGTGCAGAGCTGCGCGAGCGCGGCATCGGGCTGCACGTCATCGAGCAGGGCATCGACACGTCCACGATGGAGGGGCGGGCGATGTTCGGGATGCTGTCCGTGCTCGCCGAGCTACAGCGCGAGCTGATCGTGGCGAATACCAACGACGGGCTCGCCTCCGCACGGGCCCGCGGACGGGTCGGCGGGCGCCGGCCCAAGCTCACCAACGACCAGGCGGTGCTCGCCCAGCGGCTCTACGACGCCCGCGAGAAGACCGTCCAGCAGATCGCCGACCTGTTCGGAGCGCCGCGGTCGACGGTGTACGGACACCTCGACAAGACCAAGACCGTGCCTCGCCAGCCCAAGAAGACCGCGGTCACGAAGTCCTGACCGCTACTTTGCACCTGGGGTCAGAGATAGGAGTCCGGGGCCTCCTTGCGGTGGCGGATGCCGATGACGACATGGAATGGACGGTCTCGGGGGCCTTGACCCCGAATCCTGAACACGGTTTATGCGGCTGGTACCAGCGTAGTTGGTTGTGTTGCGAGTGCGGTTTCGTAGGCGATGGGGCTGCGGTGTCCGAGGCTGGAGTGCCGGCGTCGGGTGTTGTAGCGGTTGAGCCATCGGAAGGCGTCGAGTCGGGCCTGGCGCTCGTTGGTCCAGCTCTTTCGGCCCTGGAGGATCTCGCGTTTGAAGGTCGCGTTGAAGGACTCCGCGAAAGCGTTGTCCGCGCTGGAGCCGACCGCGCTCATGCTCCGTCGGACCCCTGCTGACCTGCACGTTTCGGCGAATGCCCTGCTCGTGTACTGGGCTCCGTGGTCGGTGTGCATGATCGATCCGGCGAGGCTGCCGCGGGTCCGGACCGCTGCGGCCAGGGCGTCGATGACGAGGTCCGTGCGCATGTGGTCGGCGATGGCCCATCCGGCCAGGCGGCGTGAGGCGAGGTCGATCACGGTCGCGAGGTAGCAGAACTTCCCGCCGTCGATGGGCAGGTAGGTGATGTCGCCGACGTACTTCGTGTTCGGGTGTTCGGCGGTGAAGTCACGGCCGATCAGGTCCGGTGCCCTGGCCGCGGCGGGGTCGGGGACGGTGGTGCGGTGCCGGCGGCGCAGGCGGACGCCCTGGATTCCGGACGCCCGCATGATTCTGGCGACACGCTTGTGGTTGACCGGCTCACCGCTGTACTGGCGGAGCTCGGCGGTGATCCGCGGGGCTCCGTAGGTGCCGTCCGATTCCCGGTGCACGGCTCGTATCCGGTTGGCGAGGCGGGCGTCGGCGGCTTGCCGGCCTGCCCGGTCCGCAGCCGTGCGGCGCCAGTAGTAGAAGCTGGAGCGGGCGATGCCCAGGATGTCGCACAGCCGCTTCACGCCGTGACGGCGCTGGTGGTCGGCGACGAACTGGAAGCGGTTCACCAGCGCGTCTCCCCGGCGAAATACTTCGCCGCTTTCCGAAGGATTTCGCGTTATTCCTCCAGCTCCCGGATCTTCTTCCGCAGTGCGGCGTTCTCCACCTCCAGCGGCGCGGCAGCCTCGGCCGTTCCCTCGGCACGCCGTCCCCGCGGCCGACTTGCTCCGGCCGCCCGCACCCAGTTCCGCAGCGTCTCCGGATTGACCCCGAGATCGGCGGCGACCGACCTGATCGTCGCTCCCGGCCGCGACTCGTACAGCGCGACCGCGTCCGCCTTGAACTCCGGCGGGTAGTTCTTCATGACCACGAGATGTCCGTTCTCAGATCCTCAGGATCCAGTGTCTCGTGTGTTCAGGATTCGGGATCAAGGCCCCGGTGGACTCCACCGTCTGTCGGGCTCACCAGCATTCGGCCGGAGCCAGGAAAAGGGGGCGCCCGGCCGGTCCGAGCCCGCTGATCACGCTCTCGGACGCTCCGCGGCGGCTTGAGCACAAAGGTCCACCTGGCCAGCGACGGTCGGGCACGGCCTCTGTCCATCCACGTCACCGCGGGCCAGGCCGGTGACGCGCCGGCCTTCGAAGCGGTCATGGACAGAATCCGGATCCCTCGAAAGGGACCCGGCAGACCAAGGACCCGCCCAGCAATCGTCCTTGCGGACCGCGCCTACTCTTCCCGAGCGATCCGTGGACACCTCCGCCGGCGTGGCATCCGTGCGGTCATCCCAGAGCCAGCCGATCAGAGCCGTCACCGTTTGCGGCGAGGCCGCGCGGGAGGCCGCCCGCCCGGCTTCGACGCCGAGACATACAAGCAGCGCAACACCGTCGAGCGGTGCATCGCCCGACTCAAGCAGTGGCGCGGCCTGACACTGCGGACGGACAAACTCGCCATCGCCTACCAGGCCGCACTCCACCTCGCTGCCATCGCATCTGGACCCGGCGCTGAGCAAGGCGTCCAAAGGACTTCTCAGACCAGCCCATGGACGACGAGCCGGTTCTGTTCGCCGTCGAAGATGCCGGCCAGGACATCGGCCTCCCGCCGATCCCCACCGAAGAGACCTTGCTGGTCGACGTGCACGATCAGATTGTCGTAGCTGTCGATCACCTCGGAGATGCCCCGGGTCTCGATCGTGTCCGACCACGCGTCCAGGGTCCGGCCGAACCACTCCGGCAGCCCGCACGTGTAGGGTCCCGAATCTCGTGTCCTCTTTCGCGTGGCGATGTCCTGCTGGCATGTCGGTGAGTTCGGGGCCACCTGAGACCGCCTCGATGCCGACGCGAAACACGGACGGCACGGCCGTGACGGACCTTCCTCTGACACAAGAACAGAGGCACTACTCGGGCAGGTACTGGTCCTCGACTCCGCGCGACCACGTTGCCGGCGGGACCGGTTCATCCCGGTATGCACGGCGCACTGTGGGTGGGGGTGAGCATCCCAGGTAACCCTGTGCGCCCTGCCTGTGGTCACGGGTGACGGACATGATGGGCGCACCGCACATGAACCAGGCGATCCGCACCCCTGTCCCTCGGCCAGGGGGACATGCGGCGGAAGGAGCTCAGTGGTGTTGCTTCTCATCTCCCCGGACAGTGTCGAGGAAGCCCTCGATTGTGCGAAAGCGGCGGAGCACCTCGACATCGTCGACGTGAAGAAGCCCGACGAGGGATCGCTCGGCGCCAACTTCCCGTGGGTCATCAGGGAGATCCGCGACGCGGTACCGGCGGACAAGCCGGTGTCCGCCACCGTGGGTGACGTCCCGTACAAGCCCGGCACGGTGGCGCAGGCCGCGCTCGGCGCGGTCGTCTCCGGTGCCACGTACATCAAGGTCGGCCTCTACGGATGCACGACGCCCGATCAAGGCATCGAGGTCATGCGCGCGGTCGTCCGGGCGGTGAAGGACCATCGCTCCGACGCGCTCGTCGTCGCCTCCGGCTACGCCGACGCCCACCGCATCGGCTGCGTCAACCCGCTCGCCGTGCCCGACATCGCCGCCCGCTCAGGTGCCGACGCGGCCATGCTCGACACCGCCATCAAGGACGGGACCCGGCTGTTCGACCACGTTCCTCCGGACGTCTGTGCCGAGTTCGTACGGCGGGCCCACACCGCCGGTCTGCTCGCGGCCCTCGCGGGCAGTGTCACGCAGGCCGACCTCGGTCCGCTGACCCGCATGGGCACGGACATCGTGGGCGTGCGGGGAGCGGTCTGCGAGGGCGGTGACCGCAACGCCGGACGGATTCAGCCGCATCTGGTGGCCGCTTTCCGGGCGGAGATGGACCGGCAGGCCCGGGAGCACGCCGTCAGCGTCCCCGCCGGGAACTGACCGCCGGCATGCCGACGCCTGAGGCCGGCAGCCTCCCCGGAGGCCGGGCCGTACGTTTCTCCGTCGTCGACCCGGCCACCGGGGAGACCTTCGACGAGGCCCCCGACCAGCAGCCGGGCGCGTTGGACGGCGTGGTCGCCCGCGCTGAGCAAGCCTGGTCCGGCTGGCGCGCCGACCCCGCGGCCCGCACCGCGGCGTTGCGCGGCGCGGCCGACGCCGTCGAGACGGCCAGCGACGACCTCGCCCGGTTGCTCACCCGGGAACAGGGCAAGCCCCTGGCCGAGTCGTACGCGGAGGTCGCTCGTACTGCGGCCCGTCTGCGCCACTTCGCGGATCTGGCTCCCCGGACCCGCCGGATCGACGACGGCCGGCCTGTGCGTAGCGAGGTCCGCTGGCGCCCGCTCGGGCCCGTCGCCGCGATCGTGCCGTGGAACTTTCCCCTCCAGCTCGCGGCGGCGAAGTTCGCGCCCGCGCTCGCGGCGGGCAACACGATGGTCCTCAAACCGTCGCCGTTCACTCCGCTCGCCACCCGGCTGCTCGGCTCCGTCCTCGCCACCGCCTTGCCCGAGGACGTACTGACCATCGTCACCGGCCGCGAACCCCTCGGTGCCCGCCTCGCGTCCCACCCGGGCATCCAACACGTCACCTTCACCGGTTCGGTGCCCACCGGGCGGGCCGTCGCCGCAGCGGCGGCGGGCTCGCTCGCCCGGGTCACCCTGGAGCTGGGCGGCAACGACGCCGCCGTCCTGCTGGACGACGTCGACGTGGACCGGATCGCGGACCGGCTGTTCTGGGCGGCGTTCCGCAACTGCGGACAGGTCTGCATGGCGGTCAAACGCGTCTACGTCCCGGCCCGGCTCCACGCCGAGGTCGTCGAAGCCCTCGCCCAGCGCGCGAAGACCGTCGCCGTCGGGCCCGGACTCGACCCCGAAACCCGGCTGGGACCGGTCAACAACGCCCAGCAGCTGGCCCGGGTCGAACAGCTCACGGAGCAGGCCCTGGCGGACGGCGCCCGGGCGGCGTCCGGCGGCCACCGGCTGGACGGGCCGGGATACTTCTTCGCTCCCACGATCCTCACCGACGTCCCGCCCGACAGTCCGGTGGTGACCGAGGAACAGTTCGGACCGGTCCTGCCGGTGCTGCCGTACCGGAGCCTCGACGAAGCCGTCGACGCGGCCAACGGCACCGGCTTCGGACTGGGCGGCTCCGTATGGGGCACCGATCTCGACCGGGCCGAGGCGGTGGCCGACCGGCTCGAATGCGGCACGGCCTGGATCAACCACCACGCCGAACTGTCCCTCGCCCAGCCCTTCGCAGGCGTCAAGGACAGCGGCGTCGGCGTCGCGGGCGGACCGTGGGGGCTCTACGGCAACCTCCGGCCGTTCGTCGTCCACCGCCCGCGGGAGGCGTGACGATGAGGTTCCAGGCGGCCGTACTGCGCTCGTACGAGGACCCTTTCAGGGTCGAGGAGGTGACCCTGCGGACGGAACCCGCCGCCGGCCAGATCCTGGTCGAGATCGCAGGCTCCGGGATGTGCCGGACCGATCTCGCGGTCCGGCGATCCGCCGGCCGCAGCCCGCTGCCGGCCGTCCTCGGCCACGAGGGCGCCGGGGTCGTGGTGCGGGCGGGCAGCGGCCCTGACACCACGGTCAACGTGGGTGACCACGTCGTGCTGAGCTTCGACTCCTGCGGACACTGTCGGAACTGCCTCGGCGCGGCCCCCGCCCACTGCGACTCCTTCGCCTCCCTCAACCTCTTCGGAGGACGCGAGGAGGAACCGCCGCGGCTCACCGACTCGACCGGGAAGGCGCTGGCCCCTCGCTGGTTCGGCCAGTCCTCGTTCGCCCAGTACGCGCTCGTCCCGGTCCGTAACACCGTCCGGGTCGACCCCGCACTGCCGATCGAACTGCTCGGGCCGCTCGGCTGCGGCTTCCTCACCGGCGCCGGAGCCGTACTGAACACCTTCGGCGCCGGCCCCGGCGATACCCTGACGGTCCTCGGCGCCGGAGCCGTGGGCCTGGCCGCAGTGATGGCGGCCACCGCCGCCGGCGTACTGACCGTGGCCGTTGACCGGCATCCCCAACGGCTCGCCCTGGCCGAACGGTTCGGCGCGATCCCACTGCCCGCCGCAACGGCCGGACTGCCCGAACGGATCCGACGGTTGACCGACGGCGGCGCGCAGTACGCCCTGGACACCACGGCCTCGGCCCCGCTCATCAACAACGCGCTCCAAGCACTGCGCCCCACCGGCAGCCTCGGCCTGGTGGCACGCCTGCACACCCCACTGTCGCTCGAACCGGGCACGCTCGACCGAGGCCGCAGCATCCGCCACATCTGCGAAGGGGACGCCGTCCCCGGGCTGCTGATACCCCGGCTGACCGGACTGTGGCAGGCCGGTCGCTTTCCCTTCGACCAGCTGATCCGCACCTACCCGCTGGCCGACATCAACGAGGCCGAACGCGACTGCGACGCGGGCCGCGTGGTCAAACCCGTCCTGCTCCCAGAGCGAACAAGCCGATGAATGCGGCATCCCACACCGCAGACCTACTCCGTCCCACGAGCAGACACCCCGCACTCCCCACTCCCGCCAACGGAGGACATATGACCGGCCCGGCGCCGCAGCAGACAGACCTGGACGGCGTGGACGGAGGTGTGGGCCTGACCGCCCTCCTGGTCGCCGCGGCACGGGCGATCGAGACCCACCGCCACGACAGCCTGGCCCAGGACGCCTACGCGGAACACTTTGTACGCGCCGCCCCGGCGTGCACGGACTGGCCGGTACGCATCGAGCAGGTCCCGGACGGGGACGACAACCCGCTGTGGGGGCGCTTCGCCCGCTACTTCGGCCTGCGGACCAGGGTCCTCGACGACTTCCTCCTCCAGTCGGCCCGGACGGAAGCCCGCCAAGTAGTCCTGCTGGGAGCCGGGTTGGACACGCGTGCCTTCCGGCTGGACTGGCCGTCCGACCTGGTGGTCTTCGAGATCGACCGGGCGGGCGTGCTGGCCTTCAAGCAGCAGGTGCTCACCGGTCTGTCGGCCGCCCCGAAGGTGAAGCGCGTCCCCGTACCGGTCGACCTGCGCGCGGACTGGGTCACCGCGCTGATCACCGCCGGCTTCGACCCGGCCGTGCCGAGCGTCTGGCTGGCCGAAGGACTCCTCTTCTACCTGCCGGGCCCCGCCGAGACGTACCTCATCGACACGGTGGACAGGCTGACCACCGGAGGCAGCGCTCTGGCCTTCGAAGCCAAGCTGGAGCCGGACCTGCTGGCGTACCGCGACAGCCCGATCTACACGGCGACGCGCGAACAGATCGGCATCGACCTGCTCCACCTCTTCGAAACCGGACCACGACCCGACTCCGTGGGCGACCTGACGGCCAAGGGCTGGTTCACCTCGATGCACACGCCCTTCGACTTCACCCGCCGGCATGGACGAGGCCCCGTCCCTGAGGCGAACGACGCGCTGGAGGGAAACCGGTGGGTACTCGCGCACAAGCCCCGGCCATGACGTCCCCAGCGCTCACGACGACGTCCGAACAAGGCCGGGCACCCCGTACCTGGCCGGGGGCGTCACCGGGATCAGGAACGACCACCCGAGCACAGGATTCGAGGGCGGGGCCCTGCCGCAGGCCCCGCCCAGTAGGACACACCCTGGCACAGGCACGAGCTGGGGCGCGTCGTAGCGGTCGCCGCCCGCGCCCGGGACGCCGAGCGGCGTTCCATGATCACGAGCGACAGCGTCCCGGGACAGTCGCTCACGCGCGGTCTCAGACCCGGGCAGCCACCAGCTCGTCGCCCGGGATCCCGGCCATGTCCGGAGCGTAGTAGTCCTCGATGCCGGAGGCCCACGTAGCCACAGTGATGCGGTCCTCGGCATCCGGGCCGAAGGCGTCGAACAGCGCGTGGATGTTCGCCTTCTCGAAGCCGATCGCCGTCATCAGCGATTCGAAAAGCGGGCGCTCGATCAGGCCGTCCTGATCGGGGTCGCCGAGTGCGGCGAGCGCCTGGGCGAACTCGGCGATCGTGGGACCGAAGCGCTTGGGATCCAGCACGAACGGACGGAACTCCTCGACGGTGATCACACCATCGCCGTTGGCGTCCAGTTCCGTGGCCAGCACCGTCCAGTAGCGGCGGAACGCGGCCCGGATAGCGGCCTTGGCGCCGTCATCCGATGCGGCCGCCGCCTCCAGAACACGGCCCGTCATGAGGTCGAAGTCGTTGGAGTCGATGACTCCGTTGCCATTGGCGTCGAAGAGGGAGAAGACCAGTTCAACTCGCTTGGCGGCCTCGGTTCGCATGTGTGTCACCTGTCTTCTGCGGCCTGTCGATCCCGGCCTGGCTCAATGAGTGCTCCTACGTAACCGTGCCGCGAGAGAGGCGTGACGGTGAGACGGCCTCCGTTACCGGAAGGAGTGAGTCCGCCGTCAATCAGTTCGGGCGGGTCGGGCAGGACACGTGCGATCCGGGCGAGGCTGCTTACCTCCAGCCAGCGGTTCTCCGGCTCGACGGGCGGCCCGCCCCGCCCGGACCGCAGCGCTGGCCACCGCGACATCCGTCACCCTGCTCCTGCTCGCCCTACCACCGGCGCGCACCCCGCGTCGCACCACCCGCCCAAGAGGGACGGGGAGTTCTTGAATGACCCGCGTCGTCGGCATCGGAGCAAGCCACATGGGCTTGGTCATCATCCGCGGCCTGCGCATCAACCTCCCCGGCCAGCTGCTCACCGTCGTCGAACCCTCCGGCAGCCCCCACCCAGGCCCTGCGGGACGAAGGCATCGATGTGGAACCCCCGGGGGCCCCTCCCTTTCCCATCGGCGGTGTCCACCGTGACTAACACGACGCGGCCCCTAGGACCTGTCCGGTCGATCATTGAGGCGATGGCGTTTGACGGCTGTGTATCTCGTTGTCGAAGGTCTCGTCGAGTGAGGTAGAAGGGGGGCATGGATACCGTCGTACTTGAACAGATGCTGGACCAGACCTTCGATCACGCTGTTGTGCATCACGGATACACCAACTACATGCGCGACTACGAGGTCATCATCTACGCGACGGCTGCTCCTCGTACCGGCATCACGCCGTCCCACCTGCGGTATCTCTTCCGGTACTGCGTTGAGGCCCGTTGTGAGAGTGCGGAACGTGAGTAGTTGTCCGTTTCGGGGTTGGGTTTGAGTGAGGGCTGCTGGTCACCGGGTCGTGATGAGGCTCAGGTGCCAGGCTGGGCGAACAGGCCGGGTTCGGGTTCGGCTTCCCCGATCTGGCGGCCGCCGCCCGCCTGCTGCCCGCCGGAACCGTCCTGGACGGGGAGGTCGTCGTCTGGCACGCGGGCCGCACCGACTTCG
>NZ_JBEZKS010000057.1:0-58160 GCF_040651775.1 Streptomyces sp. NPDC048383 | reverse complement strand
AGGTGCGCGAGGGCACGGCCATGCTGGAGTCCTGCATGCGCCCCGACCTGGTCACCGAGATCACGATGCAGCCGGAGCGGCGGGGATCAGCGGGCGGTGCGGGTGTGGACGTGTTCCACCAGGCGGGTCAGCGCGTCCGGATCGGTGGTCGGCAGCACGCCGTGGCCGAGGTTGAAGATGTGGCCCTCCAGGCCCGCGGCGGCGGCGAGGACCTCGTCGGTCTTGGCCTCCACGGCCTCCGTGGTGGAGAAGAGCACGGCCGGGTCCAGGTTGCCCTGGAGCGCCTTGCCGGGACCGACGCGGCGGACGGCCTCGTCGAGCGGGACCCGGTAGTCGACGCCCATGACGTCCGCGCCGGCCTCGCCCATCAGGTCGAGCAGCTCACCGGTGCCCACGCCGAAGTGGATGCGCGGGACCCCGTACGAGGCCACGGACTCCAGGACCTTCGCCGACGCCGGCATCACCGAGCGCCGGTAGTCGGCGGGGGCGAGCGCGCCGACCCAGGAGTCGAAGAGCTGGACCGCCGAGGCGCCCGCCTCGATCTGCACCTTCAGGAAGGCCGAGGTGATCTCCGCGAGCCGGTCCAGCAGCTCGGCCCACAGCTGCGGGTCCCCGTACATCAGGGCCTTGGTGTGCTCGTGGTTCTTGGACGGTCCGCCCTCGACGAGGTAGCTGGCGAGGGTGAAGGGCGCGCCGGCGAAACCGATCAACGGCGTGCTGCCGAGTTCACTCGTGAGCATGCCGATCGCCTCGGTGACGTACGAGACGTCCTCCGGGGTGAGGTCGCGCAGCTGTGCGAGGTCCTCGCGGCGGCGGATCGGCTGGGCGACGACGGGGCCGACGCCCGGCTTGATGTCGAGGTCGACGCCGATGGCCTTCAGCGGGACGACGATGTCGGAGAAGAAGATCGCCGCGTCCACCCGGTGGCGCCGCACCGGCTGCATCGTGATCTCGGTGACCAGGTCGGGGCGCATGCAGGACTCCAGCATGGCCGTGCCCTCGCGCACCTTGCGGTACTCCGGAAGCGAGCGCCCCGCCTGCCGCATGAACCACACCGGCGTGTGCGGAACCGGCTCCCGCCGGCACGCCTTCAGGAAGGCGGAATCGTACGTCTGGCTCGGCTGGCCCGTGGGGCGTTCGTTGGCACTCACGACCCAAATCTTCGCACGTATGAAGAAGTGTCCGACCCGGTGCGGGTGTCCCTGCGCCGTAGGGGCGCTCGTTCCGCCTAGTCTTCCCGGCATGGCTGCGGCTCAGGGACGATTTTCAGATGGCGCTGACGGTGTGGACAGCGCGAAGGAGAGCTCGGTCCCGCTCCCGTTCCGGCGGGCGGTCGACGGCTTGAGGATGGCGCGGCTGCGCCCCGGGATCGAGATCGACCCGACGAAGCCGCCGCAGAGACTGGCACCGTACGCCTACGCCCTGGAGGCGGCGGTCGTCGACGGCGAGGACGACCTGGCCGACGGCCGGCTGATCCTGCTCCACGACCCGTCGGGGCACGACGCCTGGCACGGGACCTTCCGCCTGGTGACGCTCGTACGGGCGGAACTGGAGCCGGAGATGGCCGCGGACCCGCTGCTGCCGGAGGTGTGCTGGTCCTGGCTGACCGGGGCGCTGGACGCGCGGGGGCTCACGTACGGGGAGCCGAGCGGCACCGTCACCATGGCGAGCTCCCACTACTTCGGGGGGCTCGCGGAGCGGCGCCCCGCGACGCAGATCGAGATCAGGGCCTCGTGGACGCCGCGGGAGGGGGCGGGTGGGGTGCCGGAGACCTCGGCGCACCTCGCCGCCTGGTGCGAGTTGCTCTGCCAGATCGCGGGGCTGCCCCCGGCGGGGCCGACGGACACCGTCACGGGCGTGGTGTCCCTGCCACAGCGCCGCGGTCCGCACCACCCGTAGCCGGACGGCCCCGCGGGGCCGTCCGGCCGCACGTGCTCGGCGCGAACGACCGATCGGGTCCGTCACGGAGTGTCAGAACATCGCATCCGTTGCGGGCTTCTGATCGCCCTCTGATCGATCGTGCGTCCGAATTGCCCGAATTGTTACTCACTAAATCGTGATCATTCCCTAAAGCCGGGCGGGTGACGTGCCGAAGGAGTCAGTGACCATCCGCACGGTTCGCACCGGCTCCCTTCCCCCGCCGGCTCGTCCCGCCACTCCCCCAGGAGGCCTAGGTGTCCGTTCTTCTCGAGCAGCCCGCAAGCCTGGTCGCCTACCGCCCGAACAAGCCGACCGCCATGGTCGTCGTGGCCGACCCGCGCGTCCGCTCCACCGTGACCCGTCACCTGTGGGCGCTCGGAGTCCGTGACGTCATCGAGGCGTCGTCCATCGCGGAGGCCCGCCCCCGCGTCGGCAGCCCGCGCGACATCTGCGTGGCCGACGTACACCTGCCCGACGGTTCCGGTCTCACCCTGCTCTCCGAGACCCGGGCCGCCGGTTGGCCGAACGGCCTGGCCCTGTCCGCCGCCGACGACATCGGCGCCGTGCGCAACGCCCTCGCGGGCGGCGTGAAGGGCTACGTCGTCACCGGTACGCGCACCAACATCGGGCTCCCCACCAGGCCCGGCGCCGCCCCCATCGGTGCCGCCGCCGCCCGTATGCACCGCCGCCCCCCGGGTGCCCCGAGCCACCCGGGCGGCTACCGCGAGCTCTCCGGCCGCGAGGTCGAGGTCCTGCGCCTCGTCGCGGAGGGCCAGTCCAATAAGGCCATCGGCGTCTCGATGGGCCTGTCCGCCCTGACCGTCAAGTCCCACCTCGCCCGGATCGCCCGCAAGCTGGGCACCGGCGACCGGGCCGGGATGGTCGCCGTCGCCCTGCGGACCGGGATCATCCACTAGGACCCGGAGATCGTCCGCTTTTCCCCCCCGCGCCCGTCGCCGGAACGTTCCGGCGACGGGCGCGTCACATCCACGGATACCCTTGACCGGTGACCGACGCCCAAGAGACCGCAGCAGACCTGCGCACCACCACCGGGGGCGGCCCCCCGGACGACACGGTTTCGTCCGATGGGCAGCCGATCCCCTTGCTGGAGCCCCGCGAGGGCATCCCGCCGGTCGTGGCCGACGCCGACGCCCTCGCCCGGGTGGTCGCGGCCTTCGCGGCCGGGACCGGGCCCGTGGCGGTCGACGCCGAACGCGCCTCCGGCTACCGCTACGGGCAGCGCGCCTACCTGGTGCAACTGCGCCGCGAGGGGGCCGGCTCCGCGCTGATCGACCCGGTGGGCTGCCCGGACCTCTCCGCCCTGGGCGAGGCCCTCAACGGCACCGAGTGGATCCTGCACGCCGCCACCCAGGACCTGCCGTGCCTGCGCGAAATAGGCATGACGCCCACCTCCCTGTTCGACACCGAACTCGCGGGCCGGCTCGCCGGGTTCCCCCGGGTCGGACTCGGCGCCATGGTCGAGAGCGTTCTCGGCTACGTGCTGGAGAAGGGCCACTCCGCCGTCGACTGGTCCACCCGACCGCTCCCCGAGCCCTGGCTGCGCTACGCCGCCCTGGACGTGGAACTGCTGGTGGACCTGCGGGACGCGCTGGAGAAGGAGCTGGACCGGCAGGGCAAGTTGGAGTGGGCCCACCAGGAGTTCGACGCCATCGCCTCCGCCCCGCCCGCGCCGCCGCGCAAGGACCCGTGGCGCCGCACCTCGGGGATGCACAAGGTGCGCCGGCGCCGGCAGATGGCCGTCGTACGGGAGCTGTGGGAGTCCCGCGACAAGATCGCCCAGCGTCGGGACGTGTCGCCCGGCAAGGTGCTGGGTGACGCGGCGATCGTCGAGGCCGCCCTGGCCCTGCCGGCGAACGTGCACGCGCTGTCGGCCCTGCCCGGGTACGGGCAGCGGATGGGTCGGCGTCAGCTGGACCAGTGGATGGCGGCCGTGGACCGGGCGAAGGCCCTGCCCGAGAACGAGCTGCCGCAGCCCGGGGCCAGTACGGCGGGCCCGCCGCCGCCGCGTTCCTGGGCGGACAAGGACCCGGCCGCCGCGGCCCGGCTGTCGGCCGCCCGTACGGCCGTGTCCGCGCTCGCCGAGGGGCTGAACCTGCCCCAGGAGAACCTGATCACCCCGGACACCGTGCGCCGGCTGTGCTGGGAGCCGCCGCAGCGGCTGGACGCCGGCACGGTGACCGAGGCCCTCGCGGCCCACGGCGCCCGACCCTGGCAGATCGAGCAGGTCGGCGCGGCCCTCGCCACGGCCCTCGCGGCGACCGACTGAGCCCGTTCCCCCAACAGAGCCCCCGGCCGTCGGCCGGGGGCTTTTTTGTTACGCGTCCATGACACCCCAGCCCTTTTGAACACGCTCAACAATCGCTAGTTTCTTGAACATGATCAAAACGGGGAGCCCGAACGACACCGGGTACGCGGCGTGGGTCGAGGAGTTCGAGGCCGAGCGGGAGCGCCGCGCGGCGCTGGGGGACCCCGATTGGGGACCGGGGGCACGGTTGCCCGCCGCGATCGTCCGCAGCGTCCAGAAGTTCCAGGTGGGCGAGGACGGCGACGGCTCCGCGCTGACCGGCAAGGCGGACCGGGCGGGCGACGGCGCGTACGCCGCGGCGGTGCGATTGTTCGTCGCCGAGGAGCAGAACCACGCGCGGATGCTGGCCCTGCTGCTGACGGCCGGCGGCGCGGGAACGCTGGAGGGGCACTGGAGCGACGCCGCGTTCGTGCGGCTGCGCCGACTGTTGGGGCTCAAGCAGGAGCTGCTGGTGCTGATGGTGGCCGAGGTGGTGTCGCTGCGTTACTACCGGGCCCTGCGCGACGGCAGCCCGGACCCGTTGGCCGCGGAGGTGGCGCGCCGGCTGCTGGCGGACGAGGAGCGGCACGTCCCCTTCCACTGCCGGCGGCTGAACGAGGGCCTGGCGCCGCTCCCCCGGCCCGCGCGGCGGGCGGTGACCGCGGGCTGGCGGGCGCTGCTCGCGGGGGCGGCCGTCGTGGTGGCCGTCGACCACGGCCCGGCGCTGCGCGCGCTGGGCGTGGGGCGTCGTACGTTCGTCGCGGACGTGCTTCGCTCCTCGGCGGTCATGGCCTCGGCGATGGCCGACGGGCCCGTGACGGAGCCGGTGCCGGAGCGCCCGGCGGTGTGACCTTCGCCGCTCCTCGGGGAGGGGGTGTGCACATTGGTTACCCACAAGTAGCATGGGCCGGGTGAGCGGGCGCTCAGGACCACGTCCCGGGACGCCCCCGCGCAGCAGTGCACACCCGCACCTGGAGGAGAGCCAACGTGCCTCGTACCGTCAGGGACGTCGTCTTCGTCGACGGCGTCCGCACCCCGTTCGGCAAGGCGGGCCCGAAGGGCATCTACCACGAGACCCGCGCCGACGACCTCGTCGTGAAGGCGATCCGGGAGCTGCTGCGCCGCAACCCGGACCTGGACCCCAAGAAGATCGACGAGGTCGCCATCGCCGCGACCACGCAGATCGGCGACCAGGGCCTCACGCTGGGCCGTACGGCCGGCATCCTCGCGGGCCTCCCGCAGTCCGTACCGGGCTACTCCATCGACCGCATGTGCGCCGGCGCGCTGACCGCCGTGACCGCCGTCGCGGGCGGCGTCGCCTTCGGTGCCTACGACGTCGCCCTCGCCGGCGGTGTCGAGCACATGGGCCGTCACCCCATGGGCGAGGGCGTGGACCCCAACCCGCGCTTCGTCTCCGAGAAGCTGGTCGACGAGTCCGCCCTGTTCATGGGCATGACCGCCGAGAACCTGCACGACCGGTACCCGACGATCACCAAGCTCCGCGCCGACGAGTACGCCGTGCGCTCGCAGGAGAAGGCCGCCAAGGCGTACGCCGACGGCAAGATCCAGCAGGACCTGGTCCCGATCTCGGTCCGCAACACCAACGAGGCGGTCGGTGAGACGGGCTGGGGCCTGGTCACCACCGACGAGCCGATGCGCCCGGGCACCACGCTGGAGAACCTGGCCGGCCTGAAGACCCCGTTCCGTACGCACGGTCGGGTCACCGCGGGCAACGCCGCCGGGCTCAACGACGGCGCCACCGCCGCGATCATCGCCTCCGAGGACTTCGCCCGGGAGAACAACCTCCCGGTCAAGATGCGCCTGGTCTCGTACTCCTTCGCGGGCGTCGAGCCGGAGGTCATGGGCTACGGCCCGATCCCGGCCACCGAGAAGGCCCTGGCCCAGGCCGGGCTGACGATCGAGGACATCGGCCTGTTCGAGGTCAACGAGGCCTTCGCCGTGCAGGTGCTGGCCTTCCTGGAGCACTACGGCATCGCCGATGACGACGCCCGCGTGAACCAGTACGGCGGCGCGATCGCGTTCGGTCACCCGCTGGCCTCCTCCGGCGTCCGCCTGATGACGCAGCTGGCCCGCCAGTTCGAGGAGCAGCCGCACGTCCGCTACGGCCTGACCACCATGTGCGTCGGCTTCGGCATGGGCGCCACGGTCATCTGGGAGAACCCGAACTTCAACGCCGAGGGAGACTCCAAGTGAGCACCACCGCTGAGCTCCTGAAGGGCGCGGCCGAGCTGTTCCCGGACGAGGTCGTCACGTCCGCGCACGTCCGTCACCTGGACCTGCCGTTCGGCGCCGGGCGCTTCGCGCTCGTCACGCTGGACAACGGCTTCGACCACACCAAGCCGACCACCTTCGGTCCGCAGTCCCTCGCCAACCTGAACGCGGCGATCGACCAGGTCGAGCAGGAGGCCCTCGCGGGCTCCATCGTCGGCGCGGGCATCACCGGCAAGCCGTTCATCTTCGCGGTCGGCGCCGACCTCAAGGGCGTCGAGCTGCTGAAGAAGCACGACGAGGCGCTCGCCATCGGCAAGGGCGGCCACGACGTCTTCAAGCGTCTGGCGGCCCTCGCGGTCCCGACCTTCGCCTACTACAACGGCGCGGCGATGGGCGGCGGCGTCGAGGTCGGTCTGCACTGCACCTACCGCACCGTCTCCAAGGCCATCCCGGCGTTCTCGCTGCCCGAGGTCTTCCTCGGTCTGGTTCCGGGCTGGGGCGGCTGCGCCCTGCTGCCGAACCTGATCGGCGCGGAGCGCGCGGTCTCGGTCATCATCGAGAACTCGCTGAACCAGAACCGTCAGCTCAAGGGCAAGCAGGTCTTCGAGCTCGGCATCGCCGACGCGCTCTTCGAGGGCGCGGACTTCCTGGAGCAGTCGCTCCTGTGGACCGCGAACGTCCTGAACGGCACCACCGAGGTCGTCCGCGCGGACATCGACCGCGGCGAGGCCTGGGACGCGGCCGTCGCCAAGGGCCGCTTCATCGCGGACTCCAAGGTGCACGGCGCCGCTCCGGCCGCCTACCGCGCGCTGGACATCATCGCCGCGGCCAAGGACGGCGACCTCCAGGCCGGCTTCGACGCCGAGGACACCGCGCTGGCGGACCTCATCATGGGCGGCGAGCTGCGCTCGGGCATCTACGCCTTCAACCTGGTCCAGAAGCGCGCCAAGCGCCCGGCCGGCGCCCCGGACAAGTCGCTGGCCCGTCCGGTCACCAAGGTCGGCGTCGTCGGCGCGGGTCTGATGGCCTCGCAGCTGGCGCTGCTGTTCCTGCGCCGTCTGGAGGTGCCGGTGGTCCTCACCGACATCGACCAGGAGCGCGTGGACAAGGGCGTGGGCTACGTCCGCGCCGAGATCGAGAAGCTGCTCGGCAAGGGCCGCATCAACCAGGACAAGGCGAACCGCCTGACCGCCCTGGTCAGCGGTGTGCTGGACAAGGCCGAGGGCTTCGCGGACGCGGACTTCATCATCGAGGCCGTGTTCGAGGAGATGTCCGTCAAGCAGAAGGTGTTCGCGGAGGTCGAGGCGGTCGCCCCGGCGCACGCGATCCTCGCCACCAACACCTCCTCGCTGTCGGTCTCCGAGATGGCCTCCAAGCTCCAGCACCCGGAGCGCGTGGTCGGTTTCCACTTCTTCAACCCGGTCGCGATCCTCCCGCTGCTGGAGATCGTCCGCGGTGAGCAGACCGACGACGCCTCGCTGGCCACGGCCTTCGGTGTCGCCAGGAAGCTGAAGAAGACCGCGGTGCTGACGAAGGACGCCCCGGCGTTCGTCGTGAACCGCATCCTGACCCGCTTCATGGGCGAGATCCAGAACGTCATCGACGAGGGCACCCCGGTGGTCACCGCCGAGAAGGCCATCGAGCCGCTCGGCCTGCCGATGTCCCCGCTGGTGCTGCTGGAGCTCGTGGGCCCGGCGATCGGTCTGCACGTCTCCGAGACCCTGAACCGCGCCTTCCCGGAGCGCTTCACCGTCTCCCCGAACCTGGCGGCCGTGGTCAAGGCCGGCAAGCGCGGCTTCTACGTCTACGATTCCGGCAAGCCGGAGCTGGACCCCGAGGTCGCCGCCCTCCTGGTGCAGGGCGACTCCGTCCTGACGGAGGAGCAGGTCCGCGACCGCGTCCTGGACGCGGTGGCGCAGGAGATCGGTCTGATGCTGGAGGAAGGTGTCGTGGCCGAGGCCCAGGACATCGACCTCTGCCTCATCACCGGCGCCGGCTGGCCCTTCCACCTGGGTGGCGTCACGCCGTACCTGGACCGTGAAGGCGTCTCGGAGCGGGTGAACGGCAAGAAGTTCCTCGCCCCGGGCGTGGCGAGCGTTCCCGCGTAACACCCGTACGCGCAGGAAGGGGCCCGTCCGCACCTCGTGCGGACGGGCCCCTTCGCGTGCGCGCCTCGTGGACGGGTCCCGTGCGGCGCCCGCCCTACTTGCGGCCGGGGCGGCCGTTCTTGACGAGGCGCCGGGCGGCCGGTGAATCGGGGTTGATGCCGAGCGCCCTGCGGGCGGCATCGCGGCGCAGTTCGTCACCGGGCTTGCCGAGTTTCGCGGCGGTCTCCGAGATCCGCAGCCACACCAGCGCGCGCCCGCTGCCGGCCGAGATGTCCACGGCCCGCTTCAGGCGCCGCACGGCCTGGTCGGTCTCCTTGCGGCGGATGTGGGCCTGGGCCATGCCGATGAGCAGGTCGAGGTTCTCGTGCTCGGCGAGCAGCCGGGCGCCGACCTCCAGCACGCCCCGGTCGTCCTTCGCCTCGACGAGCGAGGCGAAGCCGCTGAGCGTGATGTCGGTGAAGGGCACGTCGTCCGGCTCGCTGCGGTCCCGGCTGCCGCGGAGGGTCCAGCCCTTGCCCTTGCGCCACTTCCAGGTGCGGGGCCCGGGCAGGTCCAGCCGGGTCCGGGTGCGTTCGTTGAAGTGCATGGACAGCTCGGGGCGGCCCTCCCACTGGTCGACGGCCGCGGCGACGTACTCCTCGGCCACCGGACGCAGGAAGGCGTACCGCTTGGGTTGCATGCAGTAGCCCACGGCCTGGACGTACGGGGTGACCTCCGCCCGGATGTGCCCGATGTCCAGCACCCGGTCGCTCGGATGGCCGGTGGGCGCCTCCAGGTCGGGCAGCAGGGCGTGGGTGAGGGTGGCGGGGATGCGGTTGCTGTTGGCGTACGGGCGCATCCTGCGGATGACCTCCAGCGCGCCGATCTGCGCGACGGGGATCCCGTAGAGCGCGCGGGCGGTGAACAGGCCGGTGGAGAAGCAGCCGATGACCTGGCGCGGGGCGAGGTACTCGAAGACCGTCTCGGCGAGGACGGGCACGTCCAGGACGAGGAAGGCGACCCCGGCCTCCCGGGCGGCGACGCCGAGGGTGTCGGCGAGGCTGGAGGGGGCGCTGGGGTGCGGTTTGAACACGACCGAGGTGAAGCCGAGCCGCAGCGCGTTGTGGAACATCCGCAGGTGCAGGTCCTCCTCTTCCTCCTCGGTGAGGATGCCGAGCGGGGAGAGGTACTGGCCGAGGAGGACGGCGGTGTCGGGGCCGTTGCGGGCGAGCTGTGGCGGGATCACCCGGTCGAGGATGGCCCGGCACTCGTCGGTGACCTCCGCCATCAGCTTGAGGACGGCCCCGGTGTGCACCGGTTGGGAGGGGATGCCGTACTCGGTGAGGAGCATGGGCAGCAGGGTGGGGACCAGGTCCAGGTAGAGGACCTGACCGATCCGGCCGTGGATCGCCCGGGGGAGGTCGTTGCGGGTGGGGCCGTAGCTCATGACGCCGTCGGCGTACACGGCGAGCGTGACGTCCGAGAAGATCTTGCAGAGCGTCTGGGCGGGTTTGACCTGGATCGATTCGACGACGAGTTCCAGGGGACCGGGTCGGATGCCCATCTTCTCCGCCATGACGGTGCGCCAGAGCGGGGCGTCCTCGTCGCGCGGGGCCCACAGCGCCGGGTGGAAGGGGTAGATCAGGTCGTTCCAGTAGACGACGCGGTGGAAGCGCGCGAGGACGGCGGCGGCGCCCGGCATGTGGTGCAGGGGCGTCGCGACCTCGGGGATCTCGACGTTGTTGCACACCAGCAGGACGCGTTCGCGGTCGTCCCGGCCGAGCTGGCCGGCGTCGATGGCGGCGGCCACCGTCATGGCGCCGTAGAGGGTGGAGGCGGCGAATACGCGGGTCATCGGGCGGCGGCGCCCTGGTGTCGGGCCATCAGCGCCCTGAGCTTGTTCACGCGTCCGGAGTCCATTCCCGCCAGCGTGCCCTCGACGACGTCCTGGGGCAGCTCCCACAGGATCCCGGCGCCGCGTTCCCGCAGCAGTTGGCGGGTGTCCTCCTCGTACGACTCGGCGCGGTCCAGGTGAATGACGATGAGCGCGCACAGGGTGCGCATCGCCTTGAACGACAGTTCATATCCGCGCGGGTGGTGCGCCAGCTCCTGGAAAATCAACCGGAAGGCGGGGAGGAAGTCGAGCTGGCGTTCGTCCGGGGCCTTGGTGAGGGAAGTCGACACGTCGCGGCGGTAGAAGATGCCGTGGAGGTCGACGACGCCGAATGACTCGGTCCGCAGGTGCAGCTTGTAGAACCAGGGCCGGTCCTCGGCGGTGCGCAGGCTCTCGTCGAAGTGGAGCGCGTCGACGTCGAGGAGGCGCCGGCGGTCGTAGATGCCCGCCCAGGACTGGGGGTAGTCCATGAAGGTGGAGGCGTCCACGGGGCCTATCCAGTCCACGGGATTCAGCGGAAGGGCCCGGGGGGCGAGCGGCGCCATGACTATCTTGCGCTTCCTCCCGTACACCCGGACGTGGCCGGTGCGCAGGAAGTCGACTCCCGACTGGCTCATCCAGCCGACCAGTTGGGCGAGGTAACCGGGCGCGTACCAGTCGTCACCGTCGAGGAAGGTGAAGAACCGGCCGCGGGCGGCCGTGAGGCCGATGTTCCGGGTGGCCGATATTCCCAGGTTCCGCTGATTGCTGATCAGTACCGCACCGGGAATGCGCGGCACCATCTCGCGCAGGATCTCGGACGTCCCGTCGGTGGAACCGTCGTCCACGACGATGAACTCGAAATCCTCCCGGGCATTCAACACCAAGGATTTGAGCGCCGTCCGGCAATAATCCCGGACATCACACATCGCGACGATCACCGAAAGGGTCACCATCGGAGGCACTCACCTTCTCCCCATTTTCCACACACGACTCCGGGAGGGCTCCCGCGCGGGCCGTCCGCACGACCCTCCAGTCTACGTTCGCGTAACAGGTCGCCATCATGACAGAACCACGCGGAAGCCCCGTACGGGCACCTCGGTGTGACGTACAACTCCCGCGGCCACCGAAGCCCATTCGTGACATGTAGGGCTCGGATCAGCATGTAAGGTCTAACGGACCCCTCGGCAATCCGCCTGTGTCCGCGCCCAGCTGCGGCTATCCCGACGGCAGTTGGGCCCCGACCGACCGACCAGGAATCACCAGTGCGCATCCACGTGCTCGCAGACTCCGACACCCGCTGGAAATGGGGCGCGGGTCTGGCGGTGGGACTGGCACCCGGCAGCGCGGTCCACGCCCACATGGTGCGCGGCCGCAGCACCCCGACGGCCCGACAGCTCACGGAAGTCGGCATCTCCCCCGCCTCCCTCACCGAGGTCACCCTCGCGAGCTTCGCCGCGGCCCCGGAACTCGACGAGGCGGACCTGGTCATCCTGGGCACCGTCGGCGGCGCCACGCACGCCGCCCTGCACGCACTGGCCCGGCGCTTCCGCACCGCCCGGCGCCGGCCGATCGTGATGACCGGTTACGTCGGCGTCGTCTACGAGAAGATGGCCGACGGGCTGCTCCTGCGCGCGGGCGCCGACATCGTCCTCGCCAACAGCCCTTTCGACCGGCGCCGGTTCGCGGAGATCTACGAGCCCCTGGGAATTCCCGCCTCCTGCATCGTCCAGACCGCGCTCCCCTTTCTCGACCAGCGGCCCTACGACGCGAACCGGACGCACGCCCGGCACCCCTATACGGTCTGCTTCGCCGTCCAACCCTCGGTACCCGCGGACCGAAATGGCCGCCTCTATCTGCTGCGTCGGGCGATATCCCACGCACGACTGCGCCCGGGCCGCGACGTGCTCGTCAAACTCCGCAGCAAACCGGGTGAGGCGACCACCCATGTGGAAGCCCACCACTACCAGGTCCTGGCGGAACAACTCGAAGAACCGCTGCCCCCGAATCTGCATTTCGTGTACGGCAACATGTCGGAAACCCTGGACCGTACGGACCTGTTGGTCACCGTCAGTTCCACCGCCGCCCTCGAATCCATGCACCGGGGCATGCCGACCGCCATATTGAGCGATCTCGGCGTGCGCGAGATACACGGCAACCACTATTTCGTCGCTTCCGGCTGCGTCACCGACTGGTCGGCGATAGACGAGGGCGCGGCCCCGCTCGCCCGCGAATCCTGGACGACCGACCAGGGAATCCGTCCCCTCGATCCGTACGGGGAACTCCGCACCCGTATCGACGAACTGTGGGGCGTTCCGCTGCCGCCCATCACCCCGTACTACACGGCCGCGAGCGCCCCGGAATACGTCGGTACGCTGCTGCGCCGCAGGGGCCTCGACCCGGACGGTTCCCCCGGCGCGGGAACCCCGACGCGCACCGCCGGCCCGATGCGGCGCACCTCCCGCCGGATGTTGAAGGGCGCCTACCGGTTCGGGGTCCAGCGGGTGGCGCCGAAGATCCAGCAGTGGGGCGGCGTATGAGCGGGCCCCACCGGGCGCCGCGCCCGGACGCGGAGCCCGCACCGACGCCCGTACCGATGGCCGTACCGAAGGCTGTACCGACGCCCGTACCGATGGCCGTACCGAAGGCTGCACCGACAGCCGATCCGGCGGTCGCACCGATCGCCGTGGAGCAGGGGGAGAACCCGTGAACGTCACCGCCGTCATACCCGCCCGGGGCGGCTCCAAGGGCATCCCCGGCAAGAACGTCGCCGAGGTCGGGGGCGTGCCCCTGGTCGCCCGGGCCGTGCTGGCCTGCCGCGGCGCCGCGCACGTGACCCGGGTCGTGGTCTCCACCGACGACGCGGCCATCGCCGCCGCCGCCCGCGAGGCCGGCGCCGAGGTCGTCGAGCGCCCCGCCGCGCTGGGCTCCGACCTGGCCTCCAGCGAGTCCGCGCTGCTGCACGCCCTGGACCGGCTGGAGGAGCGGTACCCGGAACCCGTCGGGGTCCTGGTCCTCGTCCAGTGCACCAGCCCGTTCGTCACCGCCGAGGAGGTCGACGCGACCGTCCTGGCCGTCCTGCGCGACGGGGCCGACTCCGCGTTCACCGCCGTCCCGTTCCACGGGTTCCTGTGGGGCACCGAAGGCCCCGCCGCCGGCTCCCCCACCGGCCCCGGCCACCGCGCGCACGGCGTCAACCACGACAGCTCCGTACGCCTGCGCCGCCAGGACCGCACCCCCGAGTACCTGGAGTCGGGCGCCGTCTACGCGATGCGTGCCGACGGCTTCCGCCGGCACGGCCACCGCTTCTTCGGCCGGACCCAGCTCGTCCCCACGGCCCCGGAGCGGGCCATCGAGATCGACGAACCCGGCGACCTCGCCCGGGCCCGGGCCCTCGTCCCCCTGCTCGACGCGCCCGAGGGCGCACCCCGGGTACCGGCTCCGCCGGTACCCCCGCAGCACATCGGAAAGGAAATCTGAACAGTGGTACACAGCAGCCGCATCCGCCGGATCGGGAACAAGGAGGTCGGCGCGGGCCGGCCCACCTACGTGATCGGCGAGATCGGGATCAACCACAACGGCGAGCTCGCCAACGCCCTGGCGCTCGTCGACGCGGCCGCCGACGCGGGCTGTGACGCGGTGAAGTTCCAAAAGCGCACCCCCGAGATATGCACCCCGCGCGACCAGTGGGACATCGAACGGGACACCCCCTGGGGCCGGATGACGTACATCGACTACCGCCACCGCGTCGAGTTCGGCGAGGACGAGTACCGCGCCATCGACGCGCACTGCGCCGAGCGCGGCATCGACTGGTTCGCCTCCCCGTGGGACACCGAGGCCGTGGCCTTCCTGGAGAAGTTCGACGTCCCCGCCCACAAGGTGGCCTCCGCGTCCCTGACCGACGACGAGCTGCTCCTCGCCCTGCGCGCCACGGGCAGGACGATCATCCTGTCCACCGGCATGTCCACGCCCCGCCAGATCCGGCACGCCGTGGAGGTGCTGGGCAGCGAGAACATCGTGCTGCTGCACGCCACCTCGACGTACCCGGCCCGCGCCGAGGAGTTGAACCTACGGGTCATCCAGAGCCTGGAAGCGGCGTACCCGAACGTCCCCGTGGGCTACTCCGGGCACGAGACCGGACTCCAGACCACCGTCGCCGCCGTCGCCATGGGTGCCTGCGCCGTCGAGCGACACATCACCCTGGACCGCGCGATGTGGGGCTCGGACCAGGCCGCCTCCGTCGAACCCGGCGGCCTCACCCGCCTCGTGCGGGACATCCGCACCATCGAGACCGCCCTCGGCGACGGCGTGAAGCGGGTCTACGACTCCGAGCTCGCGCCGATGAAGAAGCTCCGCCGCGTCCAGGGCGCCCTCGCCGACGAGGGCGTGACGGCCTCGGCATGAGAGGCACCCTCGCCCTGGTGGAGAGCCCGGCTCAACTACTGAACGTCCTGGAGTGGGCCCACGTCCACCCGGGCGAGGCAGCGTCCCTCACCGTCGCCGTCCTCCAGCCGACGGACCCGCGCTCGCGCGCGCAGGTCCGCCTGCTGTGCCGGTACGCCTCGCGGACGGGGGTGGTGTGGCGGCGCTACGAGGTGCGCGCCGGGTACCTGGAGCGGGCCCAGGAACTGGTGCGCCTGGGCCGGGCGGTCGCGGCCGCCGAACGCCTCGTGATCGGCGACCTGTTCTCCCGTACGATCCAGCTCCTGCTGCCGCGTTCCAAGGCCCGCGAGGTGGTCCTGGTGGACGACGGCACGGCCACCACGGAGCTGGTCGGCCTGCTGGCCTCCGGGCAGCAGCTGACGCGTTGGCACCAGGGCGAGGTCAGGCCCTCCGCGAAGGCGGGCCCGGTCAACCGCTGGCTGGCCCGCGCGGGCCTGGACCGCGCCACCTTCTTCACCTGCATGCCGGTGGTGGCGCCGCCGGGCACCGAGGTCCGGGCCAACACGTACGCGTGGAGCCGGGAGACCTTCGGGCCGGTGCGGGCGCGTCCCGGGTCCGACCTCGCGGGCAGCTCCCTCGTGGAGACCGGCGTCATCGACGAGGACCGGTACGTCGAGGCGGTCGGCTGGATCGCGGAGAGCCGCCGGGCCGCCCGGTACCTGGCGCACCGCAGGGAGAGCCGGCAAAAACTGGACCGGATCGCCGACGCCACCGGGATGGAGATCGTGCAGCCCGAACTCCCGCTGGAATTGCACGCGTTGACCCAACCCATTGGGCTGTCCGTGCTGACCTTCGCGTCCACCGTCGCCTACACCCTGCCCCTCGTGCTCGCCGGTTCGCCGGTGCGGGTGGAGCTGTGCGAGCTGGACGACGCCTGGATCACCCCGGACACCCCGGCGCGTTCGGTGGACTTCCTGCGCAGGATCTCCGCCCAGGCCGTGCACCGCCACGGGCTGACGAGGATCCCGCCGCGGGGGCGCGGCCGGCGCCCGTCAGAACCGCTGCCAGCGTCCCAGTGAGAGCGCGGAGCGGTCCTTCTGCCGGTTGACGAGCAGTTCGCCGCGGGCACTGAGCGAGGCGACGACGATCCTGCCGCGGGCGTCGACGGCGAGGGCCGGGGACTCCAGCCCCTCCTCCCCGATCTCCGTCCACCACAGCCCGGCGGCCTCGTGCTCGGTGGGATAGGCGGCCAGGGCGGTGCGGCCGCCCACCGTGCGCAGCGCCAGCACCGTGCAGTCGTGCCCGTCGACCGCACCGCGCGTCGCGGCGACGGCGCCGCAGGCGGGACCGCCGCCGAGGAAGTGCGCGCCGGCGCCCTCCCGGTGGGCGAACACCCCGCTGCCGTCGGCCGCGTGCCAGAAGTGGGTGACGCGCCCGGGGGCCGTCTCCAGGACGACCGACGATCCGTCCCGGGCCAGGAACGGCAGGTCCTCGTCCCGGTCCACGGGGCCGCCCGGAGCGCTCCGGGTCCAGCGGGAGATGCCCTTCTCGCCGGGGGCCGAGAGCTCGACCCGGCCGTCGGCGGTGGAGCCGGCGCTGATCCCCTCGAAGGCCTTGCTGCCGTGCAGGTCCTGCCAGTCGCCCCAGTCGCCCTTCGCGCCCTGGCACTTCAGGTGGATCCCGCGGCCCGCGTTGCGCACGAAGACGTGGGCCGCGCCCCGGGCGTCGACGGCGACGACAGGAGGTCCGCCCCGGTGGGACATCTCCGGCCTCCGGTAGAGGGTGCCGAGGTCCTGCCACGGCCCGAGCGGCCGGCCGCTCTGGTACTGCACCGCGTGGTGGTAGGTGACGGTGACGGCCTCGCCGTTCGGTGAGCGGCGCCGACCCACGAAGTGGGCGTACCCGTCGGGGCCCTGGCCCACCGCGAGGTCGGTCAGCTCCGGTACGGGGAACAGGTCGGGGCCGCTCCAGTCGGGGCCGCCGGGCGTCCGCTCGGTCCAGCGCAGCAAGCCGCCCTCGGTGCGGGCGTAGGCGGTGAGGCGTCCGTCCCGGCCCGCGAGCAGCCACCGACCGGTCAGGGGGCCCAGGGCCACCGAGTCCCAGGCGACGGCGGGGGTCGGCGCCGGTCCGGAGGCGGGTGCGCGGGCGGTGCCCGGTCGGGGGGTGTCGGGAGCGGAGGTGCGCGCCTTGCGCCTGGATCGCGTCGCCATGGCCCGCCCGCAACCCCTTACCCATCGCCATTCGAACAAATTGAGGATACCCCGGGGCCCTTGCGGCCCGTTCGTGCGCTTATCTTGTAGCCCGCCGCATCACCCGCCGCATCACCGCTCCTGCAGCCGCGGCATCCCCCCGCACCCCCGTTCGGAAGGCCGGTCCCCGGGCATGACTTCAGACAGCACCGCCACGACGACGCTCCCGGAGGGCTCGCCGGCGCCCGGGCGCGCGTCGCGCCCGCCCCGTTCGCGCGGCCGCCGGATCCGGCGGGTGCTGGCCTGGGGCGCGGCCGTGGTGGTCCTCGGCGCGGCCGGCACCGGCTGGTGGGTGTACAGCCACTTGAACGGCAACATCGACAGCGTCGACCTGAACCAGGCGATCGGCGCCGACAACCGGCCGCCGAAGGTGGTGCGCAACGCGCAGAACGTCCTCGTGCTCGGCTCCGACTCGCGGGCCGGCGCCAACGGCGACCTCGACCGCGGCGACGTCAGCGGCGCCCGCTCCGACACCGCGATGCTGGTGCACATACCCGAGGGCCGGGCCAGGGCCACCGCGGTGAGCATCCCCCGCGACACCCTGATCTCCCGGCCCGAGTGCAAGGACAAGGACGGCAAGGCCGTCTCCGCCGCCAACCGGGTCATGTTCAACTCCGTCTACACGCTGGCCGGTCCGGCGTGCGTGGTCAAGACCGTCGAGCAGATGTCCGGGATCCGCGTGGACCACTTCGTGGAGGTGGACTTCGCCGGCTTCAAGGGCTTGGTGGACGCCCTCGGCGGGGTCACCGTCACCCTCGACCAGCCGATGACCGGCGCGAAGGGCGGACTCAAGCTCGACGCGGGCACGCACCGGCTGAACGGCACGGACTCGCTGAAGTTCGTCCGGACCCGCTACGGCTACGGCGACGGCAGCGACCTCGGACGCATAGGCCTCCAGCAGCAGTTCATGCTGGCCATGCTCTCCGAGATCAAGAAGCAGGACGCCCTCGGCAACCCGGCGCGCCTCTACAAGCTCGCGGACGCCGGCACCAAGTCGCTGACCACCGACTCCGACCTGGCCTCGCTCACCGCGCTCTCCGACTTCGCGCAGAGCATGAAGGGCGTGGACCCGGCGACGATGGAGACCATCATGCTGCCGGTGGCCTACGACAAGGTGGACCGCAACCGGGTGGTCGTCGCCGAGCCGCAGGCCACCCAACTCTGGGACGCGCTGCGCAGTGACCAGAAGGTGCCCGCGGCGGCGAAGGACTCCCCCGCGAAGGGCGGCGGCCCGGCCGCCAAGTCCCCGGCGCCCAAGCCGTCGCCCTCTTCGTAGCCGCCGGGCCCGCGCCCGCCGCGGCGGTCGTGCGGGTCGTCCCCGTCGTCCCTAACGGTCCGTGCGCGGGCCCACCTCGCCGCGACCGAGGCGGCTGTGGGACCGGCCGTACAGGAAGTAGACGACGACGCCGACGGCCATCCAGATCCCGAACCGGATCCAGGTCTCGGCCGGCAGGTTGAGCATCAGCCACAGCGACGCCGCGATCGACACGATCGGGACGAACGGCACCCACGGGGTGCGGAAGGCCCGGTGCAGGTCGGGGCGGGTCCGCCGCATGATGATCACGCCGAGGGCGACGATCACGAAGGCGAACAGGGTGCCGATGTTCACGAGTTCGGCGAGCTTCTCCAGGCTGGTGAAGCCGGCGAGGACCGCGATGAGCACGCCGAGGAGCATCGTCGCCCGGTAGGGCGTGCGGTACTTGGGGTGGGTGACCGAGAAGAACCGGGGCAGCAGTCCGTCACGGCTCATCGCGAAGAACACGCGGGTCTGCCCGAGGAGCAGGATCATGCAGACGGTGATCAGGCCGACGGACGCCCCGAGACTGATGGCGCCGGCGAAGAACGGTTGGTTCACCGATTTGAACGCCTCGGCCAGTGGCGCCGTCGGCGACATCTCCGAGTACTTCTGCATGCCGGTGACCACCAGCGTCACCGCGACGTAGAGCACCGTGCAGATGATCAGCGAGCCGAGGATGCCGCGCGGCATGTCCCGTTGGGGGTTCTTGGTCTCCTCGGCCGCGGTGGCCACGACGTCGAAGCCGATGAAGGCGAAGAAGATCAGCGAGGCGGCGGTGAAGATGCCCATCACGCCGAAGTTCGTGGGCGCGTACCCGAAGAGCAGTTGGACCAGTGGCGCGTGGATGCCGCCGCCCGCCTCCTGCGCCTGGGCCGGCGGGATGAACGGGGAGTAGTTGTCGGCCTTGATGAAGAACAGGCCGGCGACGATGACCAGCAGCACCACGGTGACCTTGATGGCGACGACGATGGCGGTGATCCGGGCCGACAACTTCGTCCCGATGACCAGGACCGCGGTCAGCGCCAGGATCAGCAGGAACGCCAGCAGGTCGAAGGTGCCCCCGGCGTCCGGCCCGGCCAGCGCGCTCGGCAACTCCCAGCCGAGGTTGGTCTCCAGGAGGTGGCGTACGTACCCGGACCAACCGACGGCCACGACCGCGGTGCCCAGCGCGAACTCCAGCACCAGGTCCCAGCCGATGATCCAGGCGGGCAGCTCGCCGATGGAGGCGTACGCGAACGTGTAGGCCGAGCCGGCCACCGGCACGGTCGATGCGAACTCCGCGTAGCACAGGGCCGCGAGGGCGCAGACGATGCCCGCCGCCACGAAGGCGAGGGCGGTGGCCGGTCCTGCGTTGTTCCGGGCGGCGATGCCCGTGAGGACGAAGATGCCGGTGCCGATGATGACGCCGACGCCGAAGACCGTCAGGTCCCAGGCCGAGAGCGATTTGCGGAGCGCGTGTTCGGGCTCCTCCGTGTCACGGATCGACTGCTCGACCGATTTGGTGCGGAAAGGACTGTTCAGATCCGTACTCACCGACGCACCTCCGAAAGGTGGCGTACGCAGCACGCGGACGCGAACGGGCCGGGAGGCCCACCCCTCAAGGGTGATCTCCCGGCCCGTGACGTGCAACCGCGCGTGACCCGGGCGGGTGGCCCGGCGTCGACTAGTCGACGATGGCGGCCTGCTCGCTGTCGTAACGGCCGTCGAGCTTGGCGACGAGACCGGTGACCTGCCGCGCGATGTCCGGAGCGGTCAGGCCGATTTCGGCCATGATCTCCTTGCGCGTCGCGTGGTCGAGGAAGCGCTGCGGGATGCCGAAGTCGCGCAGCGGGACGTCCACCCCGGCGTCGCGCAGGGCCTGCGAGACGGCGGCGCCGACGCCGCCGGTGCGGCCGTTGTCCTCGACGGTGACGACGACCCGGTGGCCGTCGGCGAGCGGGGCCAGCGCCTCGTCCACCGGCTTGACCCAACGGGGGTCGACGACGGTCGAGGTGATGCCCTGCTTGTCGAGCAGGTCGGCGATCTCCAGGCACATCGGGGCGAGCGCGCCGACCGAGACGATGAGTACGTCCGGGCGGGTGACGTCGGCGGCCGGGGTGCGCAGCACGTCCATGCCGCCGATCCGGCCGACGGCCGGTACGGCCGGGCCGACGACGCCCTTGGAGTAGCGCACGACCGTCGGCGCGTCCTTGACCTCGACGGCCTCGCGGAGCTGGGCGCGCAGCTGCTCGGCGTCCCGGGGTGCGGCCAGCCGCAGCCCGGGAACCACCTGGAGGATCGACATGTCCCACATGCCGTTGTGGGAGGCGCCGTCGTCGCCGGTGACGCCGGCCCGGTCCAGGACGAAGGTGACCCCGCACTTGTGCAGGGCGACGTCCATCAGGACCTGGTCGAAGGCGCGGTTGAGGAAGGTGGCGTAGACGGCGAACACCGGGTGGACGCCGCCGGTGGCGAGGCCGGCGGCCGAGGTGGCGCCGTGCTGCTCGGCGATGCCGACGTCGTAGATCCGGTCCGGGAAGGCCTCGGCGAACTTGTTGAGGCCGACCGGGTGGAGCATCGCGGCGGTGATGCCGACGACGTCGGGCCGGTCGTGGCCGAGCTTGACCATCTCGTCGGCGAAGACGGAGGTCCAGCTGGCGGCGGCGGTCTTCACCGGCAGGCCGGTGTCCGGGTGGATGACGCCGACGGCGTGGAAGCGGTCCGCCTCGTGTTCCAGGGCCGGGGTGTAGCCGCGGCCCTTCTGGGTGAGGCAGTGCACGATGACGGGGCCGCTGAAGCGCTTGGCGCGCGTGAGGGCGGACTCCAGGGCCTCGATGTCGTGGCCGTCGATGGGCCCGATGTACTTCAGGCCCAGGTCCTCGAACATGCCCTGCGGGGCGATGAAGTCCTTGAGGCCCTTCTTGGCGCCGTGCAGGGTCTCGTAGAGGGGCTTCCCGACGACCGGGGTGCGCTCCAGGAGGTCCTTGCCGCGGGCCAGGAAGCGCTCGTAGCCGTCCGTGGTGCGCAGGGTCGCGAGGTGGTTCGCGAGGCCGCCGATGGTGGGGCCGTACGACCGCTCGTTGTCGTTGACGACGATGACCAGCGGACGGTCCTTGGCGGCGGCGATGTTGTTCAGCGCCTCCCAGGCCATGCCGCCGGTCAGCGCGCCGTCGCCGATGACCGCGGCGACGTGGTGGTCCTCGCGGCCCAGTACCTCGTTGGCCTTGGCGAGGCCGTCGGCCCAACCCAGCACCGTGGAGGCGTGGGAGTTCTCGATGATGTCGTGGTCGGACTCGGCGCGCGAGGGGTAGCCGGAGAGGCCGCCCCGGGAGCGCAGGTCGGCGAAGTCCTGGCGGCCGGTGAGCAGCTTGTGCACGTAGGCCTGGTGCCCGGTGTCGAAGAGGACCTTGTCCTTCGGGGACTCGAAGACCCGGTGCAGGGCGATCGTCAGTTCGACCACCCCCAGGTTGGGGCCGAGGTGCCCGCCGGTCTTGGAGACGGCGTCGACGAGGAAGGACCTGATCTCGGCGGCGAGCTGGTCGAGCTCCTCCTGGCTGAGCCGGTCCAGATCGCGCGGTCCCTTGATGCGGGTCAGCAGCACCCGTGCCTCCTTGCAGTTGCTTGCTGGTCTGTCGAGTCTAATGTTCCGCTCGCGGGGGCGGTCATCGGGCGGTACCGGGAAGGTCCCGCTTTTGTCATACCTGTACACCCCGGCGCGGAATCACACATCCCAAACGGGCCCATACCCGCACACCTGTGCGCACACGTGACGCACACATGTACGCACAGGTGCCCGGTGCCACACGAAGTGGCACCGGGCACTGTGACGGGTCTTACCGCCTGGGAACGCCCGAGGGCGCGCGGTCAGGCGCGTCCGGCCGTCTTCTGGGTCTTGCGGGTGACCGAGTCGATGACCACCGTGGCGAGCAGGACCGCTCCGGTGATCATGTACTGGATCGGCGTCGCGATCCCCTCCAGGGCCAGACCGTACTGGATGGAGGTGATGACCATGACGCCGAGGAGGGCGTTCCAGGTCCGGCCCCGGCCGCCGAAGAGGCTGGTGCCGCCGATGACGGCCGCCGCGATCACGTTCATCAGCAGGTCGCCGGCGCCGGCGCTCTGGTTGGCCGCCGCGATCTTGGAGGCCCAGAAGAGCCCGCCGATGGCGGCGAAGGTGCCGGCGATCGCGAAGACCGCGATGCGGATCCCGTTGACGTTGATGCCCGCGCGGCGGGACGCCTCGACGCTGCCGCCGAGCGCGAAGACGTTCCGGCCGAAGGAGGTGCGGCGCAGCAGGAAGTCCGTACCGACCAGGGCCAGGACGAAGAGCACCACCGCGAGCGGCAGGCCCTTGTACTGGTTGAACACCACGGCGGGGCCGAAGGTGAAGACGGCGAGCACGCCGGTGCGCAGCAGGATCTCGGTGAGCGGCCGCGAGGGGACCCCGGCGGCCTCCCTGCGGCGGTTGTCGAAGAAGGTGGCCAGGAAGTACCCGATCACGGCGAGCGCCGCGAGGCCGTAGCCGGCGGCCACGTCGGAGAAGAAGTACGTCGTGAGCTTGCCGACCACGCCGTCGGAGTCGAGGTTGATCGTGCCGTTGCTGCCGAGGATCTGCAGCATCGCGCCGGACCAGAACAGCAGGCCCGACAGGGTGACGGCGAAGGCGGGGGCGCCGATCCGGGCGAAGAAGAAGCCGTGGACCGCCCCGATGAGGGCGCCGCCGACGACGGCCGCGAGGATCGCGAGCCACTCGTTGACCCCGTGGGTGACGGACAGGACGGCGACGATCGCGCCCGAGACGCCGCTGACGGAGCCGACCGAGAGGTCGATCTCGCCGAGCAGCAGCACGAAGATGATGCCGACGGCCATCATGCCCGTCGCGACCATGGTGATCGCGATGTTGGTGAGGTTCTCCGGGGAGAGGAAGTTCGAGTTCAGCCCCTGGAAGATGCTCCAGATGATGATCAGGCCGAGGACGACCGGGATGGAGCCCAGGTCACCGGCCTTCATCTTGCGCCCGAACTCGCTCAGGTACCCGGAGAGGCCCTGCTCGCGCACCAGCAGTCGGGGGTCCACCGCGGGGATGGCGTCGGCCGCGGCGGGGGCGTTGACCGGGTCGACGTGCCCGGTCGGCCCCTTGCCCAGGGGATCGGCGGCGGGATTCTGGGTGCTCACTTGCGGGCCTCCCCGGTGCGGGCCGCCCGGCGGGTCACGGCGTTGTCCGTGGCCCCGGTGATGGCGGAGATGATCTCTTCCTGCGAGGTGTCGGCGACGCTGAAGACACCGTTGTTGCGGCCCAGCCGTAGGACCGCCACCTTGTCGGCGACGGCCTTCACATCGGCCATGTTGTGGCTGATGAGGATGACGGCGTGGCCGCGCTCGCGCAGCCGCTCCACGAGGTCGAGGACCTGTGCGGTCTGCTCGACGCCGAGTGCGGCGGTGGGCTCGTCGAGGATGACGAGCCGGGGCTCGCCCAGCATCGAGCGGGCGATCGCCACGGTCTGGCGCTGGCCGCCCGAGAGCGAGGCGATGGGGATGCGGACACTGGGGATCCGGATGGACAGGGTGGTGAGGAGCTCGCGGGCGCGGCGCTCCATCTCCACCTCGTCGAGGACGCCGAAGCGCTTGAGCTCGCGGCCCAGGAAGAGGTTGCCGACGACGTCGATGTTGTCGCACAGCGCGAGGTCCTGGTAGACCGTCGCGATGCCCAGGCTCTGGGCGTCGTGGGGCTTGTTGATGGAGACCGGGCGGCCCTGCCACTCGATGACGCCGTCATCGATGGGGTGCACGCCGGCGATCGTCTTGACCAGCGTGGACTTGCCGGCGCCGTTGTCGCCGACCAGGGCGACCACCTCACCGGAGTGGATTTCGAGTTCTACGTCGGTCAGGGCCTGGACGGCGCCGAACCTCTTCGAAACCCCTCGCAACGCCAGCACGGGCGCAGCGGACACATGAACCATCTCCTTCGCCGCCTGACCGGCGGGGATGTCGTGCAAAAGAGCAGGAGCGGGGCGGATGGGGAACCCCACGGAGGCGGGGGAATGCAAGAAACGTTTCTGCCCGGCGCCCCGCGGGTGGCGGGAAGTTGGGGCGGGGCGCCGGGCAGGCGCGGGGGCCGCCGCGGCCGTGGCCGCGGGCGACGGGGCCTACTTGAGGCCGAGGGTGGCGCAGGCGGCCGCGTACTTGTCGGCGCAGATCTCTTCGACCGTGTAGACGCCGTCCTTGACGACGGTGTCCTTGATGTTGTCCTTGGTCAGCGAGACGACCGGGATCAGGACGGACGGAACACCCTTGGAGGTCGGGCTGTCGACCTTCTGGTTGATGATCCCGTCGATCTTCTCGCCCTTGGCGAGGGCGACGGCCATCTCGGCGGCGGCCGCGGCCTCGGGGGCGTACGGCTTGTAGACGCTCATGAACTGCTCGCCCGACACGATCCGCTGCACACCGGCGAGTTCGGCGTCCTGGCCGGTGACCGGGGGCAGCGGGGACAGGCCGGCCGCCTTGAGGGCGGTGATGATGCCGCCGGCCATGCCGTCGTTGGCGGAGTAGACGCCGACGACCTTGTCCTTGCCGAGGGCCGAGAGGGCGCCCGCCATGTTGGTGTTGGCGTTCTCCGGCTTCCACTCCTTGGTGTCGTACTCCTTGCCGATGTTCACCTTGCCGTCGAGGACGGAGTGGGCGCCCTTCTTGAACAGCGCGGCGTTCGGGTCGGTGACGGAGCCGTTCATCATGACGATCTGGCCGTCCTTGGCCTTGTCGCCCAGCGCCTCCAGCAGGGCCTTGCCCTGGACCTTGCCGACCTCTTCGTTGTCGAACGAGGTGTAGGCGTCGATCGGGCCCTCGGCGAGGCGGTCGTAGGCGACGACCGGAATACCGGCGTCCTTGGCCTTCTTGACCGAACCCGCGATGGCCTTGGCGTCGACGGCGTCGATGATCAGCGCGTTCACCTTGTTGGTGATCATCGTTTCGACCTGGGAGTTCTGCGTGGTCGCGTCCTGCTTGGCGTTGGCGTAGACGACCTCGGCCTTGCCACCGGTGAGATCCGCGATCTTCTTCTCGATCAGCGGCTTGTCGAACTTCTCGTAGCGAGCGGTCTGGTTCTCCGGCAGGAGCAGACCGATCTTGATGGCGTCACCGGCGGCGGCGGAGTCCTTCGGGGCGTCACCGGCCTCCTTGGCGCTTCCACAGGCGGCCAGCGAAACGGCCATGGCACCGGCGGCGACGGCTACGGCGGCTCTACGCATACGCGTGTTCATTACTTGAACCTCCCTGACGAGGCCGCAACACTGCGGCCGAGGTGGATGTGAGTCAACCCCGGCCGCAACTTTGCCGTCAAGGAGTGAATCCTTAACGAGATGACAACGGTGCCATCCGTTATCTAACTGAAGACATGACGGCGGGCGCTCGCACTCCGATCCCATTTTCCGCCAAAAGCGTCGAATCGCCCATCTCGCTGAGGACGAGGGCCAGAGCTCCGAGCACCTCCGCGCGGCCCCCCAGCGACCCCGTGAGGACCGACAACTGCCGGGCCGCGCTGGGGATCGCGTACCGCCCGACGGACTCCCGGATGGGCGTCAGGACCAGCTCCCCGGCCTCCGCGAGCGAGCCGCCGAGGACCACCCGGCTCGGGTTCAGGAGGTTGCAGAGGCTGGCCACCCCGCTGCCGATGTGCCGGCCGACGTCGGTGACGACCCGGCGGCAGCCGGGGTCCCCGGCGCGGGCCAGCTCGACCACCCGTTCCATCGTCAGGTCCGGTCCGTGGCTGCTCTCCAGGAGCGGCAGCACGTAACGGGCCGCGGCGAAGGTCTCCAGGCAACCGCGGTTGCCGCAGCGGCAGACGGGCCCCGACTCGTCCAGGGTGATGTGCCCGATCTCGCCGGCCGTGCCGCCCGGCCCGCGGTAGATCTGACCGTTGATCACCAAGCCCGCGCCGACGCCGCTGGCCACCTTGATGTAGGCGAGGTCCTTGACGCCGCGCCCGCTCCCCCAGACCGACTCGCCGAGCGCGCCGAGGTTCGCGTCGTTGTCCACGTACACCGGCACGCCCAGGCGCTGCGAGAGCTCCTGGCGCGGGTTGATGCCCGCCCAACCCGGCAGGATGGCGGTGGAACCCAGGGTCCCGGACTCCACGTCGATGGGGCCGGGTACGCCGAGGCCGACGCCGATCACCTTGTCCCGGCCCACCCCGACGCCCTCGATCAGCCGTCCGACCAGCGCCTCGGCCCGGTCGAAGCCCTCCACCCAGGACGCGTCCACGTCGAGCGGCTCGGACTCCTCGGCCAGCACCTGGTGCGCGAGGTTGCCGACGGCCACCCGCAGGTGGGTGTGGCCGAAGTCCACGCCGATCACGATCCCCGCGTCCCCGCTGAGCGAGACGCTGCGGGCCCGGCGGCCACCGGCCGAGGTGTCGATGACCTCGACGGTGCCGGCCTCCTTGAGCTCGCGGACGATGTTGGAGACCGTGGCCGCCGACAGTCCGGTGGCGCGGGCGATCTCCGCCTGGGTCAGCGAACCGGCGAGCCGCACGGCCCGCACGACCCGTTCCAGATTCGCGCGATGCAGCGACGACTGCGATCCGGGAGTCTGCACGACTCATCCACTCCTGCCCATAAGCGACGGCGAACCGTCGCCCCCCTGGCCGGGCCGTCGCGGCTAGGTGCTCCGAGACTCCGGCGTCTCTCCAACTTGTGAACCTTAAGTCGAGCCTTTGGGCCTCCACACGTCAAGAGGCTGACGCAGCACGAAAAGGACACTGGTGACCAAAAGTATGATCAGGGACCTCCCGGATCGTGTTACGGTCGCTGAGGCGCCGGTCCTCTGCGGCCTTTCCGGCCGGACCGGCGCCCGAAATGACGGCGCTACGCGAGGAGGTGTTCGGGATGAGTCCCGATCGAAGTCCTCGCAGTGCCCTGCTCGGCTGACCTTCCGATCGACCGACCCTTCGGATCGGACCGCCGACCCTCCACCGGATGAGCACGGCGGCGCGACCGCGCCGTTCCCGCGCCCCTTCCATTGAGGCACCGCACCACTCCTTCCGCATGCCCTGCACGCTGCGTGCCGGGCCCGCGTCATCCATGCCCACCGGCGCCCCGGCCCCGCGACCGCCGCGCGCCGACCCATGATCACTCCACGTGACCGTGCGGCTCCGTGCTGCCCGGACACCGTGGAGGGAGGTATTCGTCATGACCATGCTCACCCCTCGTACCCCGACGAAGCTCGCACCGCCGGGCCGGAGCCGCCGCGAGCGCAAGGCCGCAGAGTTGGAGACCGGAACCCGCCTCGTCGGTGAGCGCCTCGCCGCGATCGGCGCCCGCACGGGCGTCCAGGTGCTCCAGGACCTGGACACCTCGCGCGCCGGACTCACCCACGCCGAAGCGGCCCTGCGCCTGGAGCGGTACGGCGCCAACGTCGTGGCCCGCGAGCGCGCCCCCCGCTGGCCCCTCCAGCTCGCGAAGGCCTACGGGAACCCCTTCATCGGGGTCCTGGTCCTCCTCGCCGCCGTCATGTTCTGGCAGGATCCGGCGGACCCGGGCGTCGTCATCCTCTCCGTGATGGTGGGGATCAGCGGACTGCTGCGCTTCTGGCAGGAGTTCCGCTCCGGCCGCGCCGCCGACGCCCTGAAGAAGCTCGTCACCACCACCTGCGCGGTGCAGCGCCGGGCCGGCGGCGGGTCCGCGCCGACCCCTTTCGAGGTGCCGATGGACCAGGTGGTCCCCGGTGACCTCGTGAAGCTGGCCGCGGGCGACCTGATCCCGGCCGACCTGCGGCTCGTCGCCGCCAAGGACCTGATGGTCTCGCAGGCCGCCCTGTCCGGGGAGTCGCTGCCGGTCGCCAAGGCCGACATCCGGGCGGACGACCCGGGCACCCGCACCGTCCGCGACCCGGTCGAGGCCGACAACCTCTGCCTGATGGGGACCTCGGTCACCTCCGGGACCGCGACCGGCGTGGTCGTGGCCACCGGCGCGGACACCTGGTTCGGCTCGATGGCCGGCTCGCTCGTCGGCGAGCGTCCGCAGACCAACTTCGACACCGGGGTGCGCAAGGTCAGCTTCCTGCTGATCCGCTTCATGCTGGTGATGGTCCCGGTCGTCTTCGTGATCAACGGCCTGACCAAGGGCGACTGGAACGAGGCCCTCCTCTTCGGCGTCGCCGTCGCGGTGGGCCTGACCCCCGAGATGCTGCCGATGGTCGTCTCCGCCAACCTGGCCCGCGGCGCGGTGGCGATGTCCCGCCGCAAGGTGGTCGTCAAGCGGCTCAACGCGATCCAGAACCTGGGCGCGATGGACGTCCTGTGCACGGACAAGACCGGCACCCTCACCGAGGACCGGATCGTCCTGGACCGCCACCTCGACGTCCACGGCGACGAGGACACCGAGGTCCTGGAGTACGGCTACCTCAACGCGCACTTCCAGACGGGGCTGCGCAACCTCATGGACCGGGCCGTCATCGACCGCGTGGACGAGGCCGAGGAGGTTGTCGTCGACGCACGGTTCTCGATGGTCGACGAGATCCCCTTCGACTTCGCCCGACGCCGGATGACCGTGGTCCTGAACCGCAACGGCCTGGCGGCCGGCCCCGGCCGCGCCGAACACGTCATGATCACCAAGGGCGCCGTCGAAGAGGTCCTCGGCCTGTGCACCCACCTGAGGGACCGCGGCGAGCGGACCGAGCTGACCGCGGACCTGCGCCGACGCGTGGCCAGGATCGCCGAGGACAACAACCGCCGCGGCCTTCGGGTCCTCGCCGTCGCCACCCGCACGGTCGCCGTGCCGCGCGACACCTACACCGTCGCGGACGAGGACGGGCTGACCCTGGTCGGCTTCCTCGCCTTCCTCGACCCGCCGAAGGCCTCCGCCGCCGCGGCCCTGCGGGGCCTGGCCGACAAGGGCATCGCGGTCAAGGTCGTCACCGGGGACAACGAACTGGTCGCCGCCCGGGTCTGCGCCGAGGTCGGCATCGAGGTGGGCCACGTCGTCTCCGGCGCCGAGGTCGACGCCCTCTACGACACGGCGCTGCGCGCGCTGGCCGCCCGTACGACGGTGTTCGCCAAGACCAACCCCGTCCAGAAGGCCCGCATCGTGCGGGCCCTGCGGGCCGACGGGCACACCGTCGGCTTCCTCGGGGACGGGATCAACGACGCGGCCGCCCTGCGGGACGCCGACGTCGGCATCTCGGTGGACACCGCGGTGGACATCGCCAAGGAGTCGGCGGACATCATCCTGCTGGAGAAGGACCTGACCGTCCTGGAACAGGGCGTCGTCCAGGGCCGGACCACCTTCGGCAACACGATCAAGTACATCAAGATGACCGCGTCGTCGAACTTCGGCAACGTCTTCTCGGTGCTGGTGGCGAGCGCGTTCATCCCCTTCCAGCCGATGCTCGCGATCATGCTGCTGGTGCAGAACCTGGTCTACGACATCGCCCAACTGGCCACGCCCTGGGACCGGATGGACCCGGAGTACCTCCGCAAGCCCCGCAACTGGGACGCCAAGGGCATCTTCCGCTTCATGGTCACCATCGGTCCGATCAGCTCGATCTTCGACATCGCCATGTTCGTGATCATGTGGAACGTGTTCGCCGCGAACAGCGACGCGCACCAGGCGCTGTTCCAGTCCGGCTGGTTCGTCGAGGGCCTGCTCTCGCAGACCCTGGTCGTCCACATGATCCGTACCCGCCGGATCCCCTTCCTCCAGTCGCGGGCCTCGTGGCCGGTGATGGCGATGACCGTCCTCGCGGTGCTGACCGGTCTGTGGCTGCCGTTCTCGCCATTGGCCGCCTCGCTGGGCTTCGTGGCCCTGCCGGCCGGCTACTTCCCGTGGCTGATCGGCGTGCTGCTCGCGTACTGCACGCTCACCCAGTTCGTGAAGACCTGGTACATCCGCCGCTTCGGCACCTGGCTGTAGGAACACCTGACGAAGGAAGGAGGACGGGCCGATGACGCTGCTCAGCGAATGGGAGATGGCCGGGCACCTCGGCGCCGCGCTCGGCTTCGGCGCGCTGATCGGCCTGGAACGGCAGTGGCGGGCCCGCCTGGCGGGACTGCGTACGAACGCCCTGGTCGCGGGCGGGGCCGCGCTGTTCGTGCTGCTCTCGCAGTACGGGTTCCTCGGGACCGTCTCCGAGGTGAACCACGACGGCTCCCGGGTCGCCGCCCAGGTCGTCTCCGGGATCGGCTTCCTCGGCGCCGGAGTGATCATGCGGGACGGGCTCGGCGTACGGGGCCTGAACACGGCCGCCACCCTGTGGTGCTCGGCGGCCGTGGGCTGCCTGGCGGGGGTCGGCCTCTTCGTCCTGGCGGCCTTCGGCACGGCGGGCGTGGTGGGGACCAACCTCCTGCTGCGCCCGCTGGGCCGGCGCCTGGACCGCGAGCCGCGCGGCGGGGCGGAGGTGGCGGCCGACTACCACTTCGAGGCGGTGTGCCTGGAGGCCGAGGAGGCCCACATCCGCCACCGGGTGGTGGACGCGCTGGGCCGGCCCGGGTACCAGCTGCGGGAGATCCGCAGCCAGGACGGGCCGGCCACCGGCCTGGTCACCGTATCGGCGCTGCTGACCGCCGAGGGGACGCAGGGCCGGACGCTGGAGGAGGCCGTCAGCAACCTCTCGCTCGATCCGGCGGTCTCGGCGGTCAGCTGGTCGGTGCTGCCGGAGCGGGCCTGATGCCGCGCCGCCCCGGGTCCGCTACTTGAGGGTCGCGGAGGTCAGTCCGGCCTGGATCTGGCGCTGGAAGGACAGGTAGACCACCAGCATCGGGATCATCGCGATGGTCACGCCGGCGAACAGCACCGGCAGGTCCGTCTCGTACCCCATCTGGTACTGGAGTTGGATCAGGCCCTGGGTGAGCATGTAGCGCTCGGGGTCCGATCCGCTCTGGGGCTGCATCAGCACGGAGGGCAGGATGTACTGGTTCCACTGGCCCAGGACATTGAATATCCCCACGCTGATCAGGCCGGGCTTGGCCATCGGCAGCATCACCTGGAAGAAGATCCGGGTGTCGGAGGCCCCGTCGATCACCGCCGCCTCGTGCACCGCCGTGGGCAGGGTGCGGAAGAAGGAGTGCATGAAGAAGACGGTGAACGGCATCGAGTAGGCGACGTAGACCAGGATCAGACCCTGGTAGCTGTTCAGCATGTCCAGCCGCTTGACCATGAAGAACAGCGGTACGAGCGCCAGGAACACGGGGAACATGGCCCCGCTGACGAAGAAGTAGTAGATGATCCGGTTGCCCTTGAAGGGGTACCGGGCCAGCACGTACGCCGCCATGGAGCCCAACAGCATGGTGAGCGGCACGGAGAACACCATCACGATCAGCGTGTTGGCGAAGTAGTCCCCGATGCCCTTCTCCCAGGCCCGACCGAAGGCGTCGAAGTTCCAGTTGGAGGGCCAGCTGAGGGCCGAGCCGCCGATCTGCGAGTCGGTCTTGAAGGAGCCGAGCGTCAGCCAGAACAGCGGCAGGACGATCAGTATCGCCCAGACGGCCAGGAAGCCGTGGGAGAAGACGTTGAGCGCCATGCCGTCGGAGGTGCGCTTCGCGCCCCCCTTCGGGCGACCGCCGTCGCCGCCGGACTTCTCGGCGGCGGCCTCACCGGGGGCCTTGATCACTGTGGTCATCGTGTCTCCCGCTCAGAACTCGATGCGCTCGCGGCGGGTGGCGCGCAGCGTGACAAGGGAAAGGATCAGGGTCAGGATCAGCATGACCACGCCCATGGCGCAGGCGTATCCGCTCTTGCCGAAGTAGAGGAAGTTGCGCATCAGGACCGTGGCCATGACCTCGCTGTGGTGGTCGGGTCCGCCGCCGAACTGCCCGGAGGTCATCGTCGACACGAGGACGAACATGTCCATCGCGGCGATGCCCAGGTAGACCGCCGAGGTCTGCACGGAGTCCCAGAGCAGCGGCAGCGTGACCTTCAAGAAGGTCTGGGCGCGGCCGGCGCCGTCCAGCAGGGCGGCTTCGTAGATGTCCCTCGGCACGGACTGCATGGCCGCCGAGAAGAGCACCAGGTAGAAGCCGACGCCGTGCCAGACGACCACGAGGAGCAGGCACCAGAGCACCAGGTCGGGCTCGTTGAGCCATTCGATGGGGTGCGCCGGGTCGACGACGCCGATCCGGGTGAGGAAGCCGTTGAGCAGGCCGCCCTCGTCACTGCGGTACACGGCGCCGAACAGCACCGCGAGGATGGCGAGGGACAGGACCTGCGGGAAGAAGTAGATGATCTTGTAGAAGGCCGATCCGCGCACGCCCCGGACGCCACCGGCCCCGCTGCGCCCTCCCGCGTTCACCATGAAGGCGAAGAAGAGGGCGAGCAGGATGGTGACCGCGGGGACGAACACCAGGAGCAGCAGGTTGTGCCACAGGGCCCCGAGGAAGACCTGGTCCTTCATCAGCGCCGCGTAGTTGTCCAGTCCGACGAGCTCGAACGTCGGTGACTGGCCCGACCAGTTGGTGAAGGAATAGCCGAACGTCTGGATGTACGGCCAGATGACGAAGGTCAGGTACAGCGCGAGGGGCAGGACGAGGAATCCGGCGATGAAGCCGCCCCGCCCTCTGCTCGTGGCTACTTGGCTCATGGTGTCCGTCCCTGGTGGTTCCGGGTGCCCGGTGGACGCGGGGTCAGCTGCGCTTGTTGTTCTTGGCGTTCGGGTCCTTGGCCGCCTTGTCCACCGCGGCCTGGGCCCGCTTGATCCATTCCTTGGGCTGGATGCGCTGGGCCATCAGCTCGTTGGACGCGTTCTCGATCTCGGTGCCCATCTCGCTGTACCACTCGGTGTACAGGTAGTTGAAGGTGTTGTCGCCCGCGCTCTTGAGGGCTTCGACCGCGGACTGGGTGCCGGACCGCAGCTTGACGCCGGGGTCGACGCCGTCCTTGACGACGGTGAGCGAGTTGGCCTGCTGGGCGAAGATCGTCGACCATTCGCGGGACAGCATCGAGCGCAGGAACTCCAGGCCACCGGCCTTGTTGGCGGCCTTCTCGGGGACGATGAAGGGCTCGCCGGCGCCGGCCCGGATGGCCTCGACGGGGAGCTTGCTGTCGGCCAGTACGGGCATCGGCAGGAACTTCATGTCGAAGTCCTCCGGGGTCTGCTTCAGCTGCTCGTTCTCCAGCCAGGACCCGGAGGGGATGAACGCCGCCTTGTACTGGTTCCAGGCGGTCTGGGACTCCGTGTGGGTGAGGCCGTTGGTGCCCGGCATCAGGAGGCCCTTCTCGACGACCTCGTAGACCGCCTCGACCGCGGCCAGGGCCGCCGGGCTGCCCTCGAAGGCGTTCGGCTCCAGGTTGTCGATGGCCTTCATGGCCTCCAGACCGCCCTTCTTGGCGATCAGGTCCATGATGACGACGTTGATGTAGTACGGGAACTTGCCCTGGTGGGCGAGGCCGCCGATGCCGGCTTCCTTGGCCTTGGTGCAGACCGCGAGGAACTCGTCCCAGGTCTTGGGCGGCGTCCAGCCCTTCTCCTTGAAGAGCTTGCCGGAGTACCACAGGCCGAAGACGGTGTAGACGTAGTTCAGCGCGACGAACTTGCCGCCCTGGGTGCCCTGTTCGATCGTGCCCTTGATGAGGGTGTCGCGCACCTTCTTGGCGGGGTCGTCGAGCGAGGGGGCGTCGAGCACCTGGGTGAGGTCGGCGAGCTGGCCGCCCTTGAAGAGCACGTCCAGCTTGATCTGCTGGGCACCGGCGTCGTCGACGACGTCCGGCGGGTTGCCGCCGTTGAAACGCGGCTGGAGCTTGGCGGTGATCTCCTGGGTGCCGAGGTGGGAGCTGGTGGTGCCCCACTTCTTGTCGAAGGCGGCTTCCCAGGCCTTGGCGTAGTCGTCACCGAATCCGCCCTTGAAGACGACCACCTCCAGCTTGCCGCCCTTGGCGACGCCGAACGGGTTCTCGGGGGAGGTGGCCGCCTTGGACTCGTTGCCCTTGGGGGCCGCCTCGCCGCCGGAGGCGCACGCGGACAGGAAGCTCATCGTCGGGACGGCGATCAGGCCGAGTGCCGCGGAGCGCTTGATCAGGTCCCGGCGGCCGAGGCCCTCACCGGTGCTGTTCTCGCCGTGGGCGGAGGTGGATCCCATGCTCAAGTCCTCGCCTTCGTCAGGAGTGTGAAGGCGGCGGGAGAGCACGGCAGTTCCCGTGCATGCGGCATCACCGCAGGTCCCCGCCGTCCCCCGGTCCGGGGCCGCTCATTTCGCGGTGGTCCGGACGGGCACAGGTATAGTCCACTTCCGCTCGGCTGAGCAAGATCGTGCACAAGGATCGTCCCCGGCTTTTCCGAGTTGAGACCTCACCGTCACCTGGCCTGCTCCCCCAGGAGCGGACCGAACAAACGGAAGGGCCGTATCCCCTTGTACGGGGATACGGCCCTATGGTGCCGATCGCGGGCGGATCGCTCCGCCCGGCGCGCCCTTAGCCTCGGATGAGGTTGCGGAGCACGTACTGCATGATGCCGCCGTTGCGGTAGTAGTCCGCCTCGCCCGGCGTGTCGATGCGCACGACCGCGTCGAACTCCACACCGGTGTCGGTGGTGACCTTGACGGTGCGCGGGGTGGTGCCGTTGTTCAGCTCCTCCACACCGGTGAAGGAGAAGGTCTCCTCGCCGGTGAGGCCCAGGGAGGCGGCGGTGGCGCCCTCGGGGAACTGCAGGGGCAGCACGCCCATGCCGATCAGGTTGGAGCGGTGGATGCGCTCGTAGGACTCGGCGATGACGGCCTTGACGCCGAGCAGCGCGGTGCCCTTGGCGGCCCAGTCGCGGGACGAGCCCGAGCCGTACTCCTTGCCCGCCAGGATGACCAGCGGGATGCCGGCGGCCTGGTAGTTCTGGGAGGCGTCGTAGATGAAGGAGACCGGCGCGCCCTCGACGGTGAAGTCGCGGGTGAAGCCGCCCTCGGTGCCCGCCGCGATCTGGTTGCGCAGGCGGATGTTGGCGAAGGTACCGCGGATCATGACCTCGTGGTTGCCGCGGCGGGAACCGTACGAGTTGAAGTCGCGGCGTTCGACGCCGTGCTCCGTGAGGTACTTGCCGGCCGGGGTGTCGGCCTTGATCGCACCGGCCGGGGAGATGTGGTCGGTGGTGACCGAGTCGCCCAGCTTCGCCAGCACGCGCGCGCCGGCGATGTCGGAGACCGGAGTGGTCTCCATCGTCATGCCCTCGAAGTACGGGGGCTTGCGCACGTAGGTGGACTGCGGGTCCCACTCGAAGGTGTTGCCGGTCGGGATCTCCAGCGCCTGCCACTGGGCGTCGCCCGCGAAGACGTCCTGGTAGGACTTGTTGAACATGTCCTCGCCGATGGCGTTGGCCACGACGTCGTTGACCTCGGCCTCCGAGGGCCAGATGTCGGCCAGGAAGACCGGCTTGCCGTCGAGGTCGGTGCCCAGCGCGTCCTTGGTGATGTCCACCTTCATGGAGCCCGCGATGGCGTACGCGACGACCAGCGGCGGGGAGGCCAGGTAGTTCATCTTGACGTCGGGGTTGATGCGGCCCTCGAAGTTGCGGTTGCCCGAGAGGACCGAGGTGACCGCGAGGTCGGCCTCGTTGATCGCCTTCGAGATCTCCTCGTCCAGCGGACCGGAGTTGCCGATGCAGGTGGTGCAGCCGTACCCGACGAGGTTGAAGCCCATCTTGTCGAGGTACGGGGTCAGACCGGCCTTGTCGAAGTAGTCGGTGACGACCTTCGAACCCGGGGCGAGGGTGGTCTTGACCCAGGGCTTGCGGGTCAGGCCCTTCTCGGACGCCTTCTTGGCCACGAGCGCCGCGGCGACCATGACGTAGGGGTTCGAGGTGTTGGTGCAGGAGGTGATCGCGGCGACGGTGACGGCGCCGTGGTCGATCTCGAAGGAGGTGCCGTCGGCCAGGGTCACCAGGGTGGGCTTGGTGGGCACACCGTTGGAGGACGCCGGGGCGTCGGACGCCGGGAAGGACTCCTTGCCGGCCTCCTCGTCGTCGCTGACGTAGTTGCGTACGTCCACGGCGAACTGCTCGGCGGCGTTCGCGAGGACGATGCGGTCCTGCGGGCGCTTCGGGCCGGCGATGGAGGGGACGACCGTGGAGAGGTCGAGCTCCAGCTTCTCGGAGAAGTCCGGCTCGGCGGCCGGGTCCAGCCACAGGCCCTGCTCCTTGGCGTACGCCTCGACCAGGGCGACCTGCTGGGCGTCGCGGCCCGTCAGGCGCAGGTACTTCAGGGTCTCGTCGTCGATCGGGAACATCGCGGCGGTGGAGCCGAACTCCGGCGACATGTTGCCGATGGTGGCACGGTTCGCGAGGGAGGTGGCGGCGACGCCCTCACCGTAGAACTCGACGAACTTGCCGACGACGCCGTGCTTGCGGAGCATCTCGGTGATGGTCAGCACGAGGTCGGTGGCGGTGGTGCCGGCCGGCAGCTCGCCGGTCAGCTTGAAGCCGACGACGCGCGGGATCAGCATGGAGACCGGCTGGCCGAGCATCGCGGCCTCGGCCTCGATGCCACCGACGCCCCAGCCCAGCACGCCCAGGCCGTTGACCATGGTGGTGTGCGAGTCGGTGCCGACGAGGGTGTCGGGGTAGGCCTGGCCGCCCCGGACCATGACCGTGCGGGCCAGGTGCTCGATGTTGACCTGGTGGACGATGCCGGTGCCCGGGGGGACGACCTTGAACTCGTCGAAGGCGGTCTGGCCCCAGCGCAGGAACTGGTAGCGCTCCTTGTTGCGGCCGTACTCCAGCTCGACGTTCTGGGCGAACGCCTCGCGGGTGCCGAACTTGTCGGCGATGACCGAGTGGTCGATGACCAGCTCGGCCGGGGCCAGCGGGTTGATCTTGGAGGCGTCGCCGCCCAGGGCCTTGACGGCCTCGCGCATGGTGGCGAGGTCGACGACGCAGGGGACGCCGGTGAAGTCCTGCATGATCACGCGAGCCGGCGTGAACTGGATCTCCTCGCTGGGCTGGGCCTGCGAGTCCCAGTTGCCGAGCGACCGGATGTGGTCGGCGGTGATGTTCGCGCCGTCCTCGGTGCGGAGCAGGTTCTCCAGCAGGACCTTCAGGCTGTAGGGAAGGCGGGCGGAGCCCTCGACCTTGTCCAGCTTGAAGATCTCGTACGACTCGTCGCCCACCTGCAGCGTGCTGCGGGCGTCGAAGCTGTTCGCCGACACGACAGTCTCCTTCATGCATGATTTCGCGCGTATTACCGCAATCCTGCCGTGTGGCGCTCTGGCCAGTCCGCTAAGGTGAGGCTAAGTTAGGTAACCCTTACCGGCGGGACGGCTGCGGTACGCCCGGGGCAGTTATCTCGATGTCGAGATAACTCTAGTACATGTCCGGGGGAAGGGACGAGGCACGCACCCTCAGTCCTGCCGCCACGGTGCGTTGGCCGGGGGATTCCGCATGCCCGGATTCGATCAGTGTGACCAGCGCGGACACCGCCGTCACGGCAATCCGCTCAGGTCTCAGCGTGACGGTCGTCACGGAGGGCTCGGAGCTCTCGTACGCCGGATCCTCGCTCGCGCAGACCAGGAGCAGGTCCCGGGGCGTGCGGATTCCGTGGCGCGCGGCGGCGGCGAGCACCTGCCGACCGCCCGGGTCGTACACGCTGTAGACGGCGTCGGGACGGTCCGGCGCGGCGAACGCGGCGTCGAAGGCGCGGCCCGCCGCGTCCTCGGGGTCGAAGACGACGACCCGGGCCCTGCGGCCGCGCTCCGCGCACCACTGCGCGTAGGCCGAGGTGACGGCCCCGGTGTAGAACTCGCGACCGTAGCCGGAGTGCAGGGCGATCCGGCGGGCGCCGGAGGCGGCGAGGTGATCGAGGACCTCGCGGGTGGTGGCGGCGTGGTCGTTGTCGACCCACACGTCGTCGGGCCGCGGATCGGTGGGGCGGCCGTCGAAGACCACCGGGAGCCCGCGCGCCCGCAGGGCCCGCAGTACCCGGTCGCCGTCCGGGCTGTCGAGCAGCAGCATCCCGTCGACGGCGAGGGTGTGCCACAGGGGCTCGGCGCCCCGGTCGGCGGGCAGGGTGGTCAGCGCGTATCCGTGGGCGTGGGCGGCGGAGGTGGCGGCGGTGAGCAGCCGGGAGAAGTAGGCGACCCCCGCGAAGTCCCACGCCGAGCCGGCGTAGGTGGTGACGGCCACGCCGAGGGTGCGGGTACGGGGGCCGCGGTGGGCTCCGTACCCGAGGGCGGCGGCGGTCTCGCGGACCCGGCGGCGGGTGCCCTCGCCGAGCCGGCCGGTGCCGTTGAGGGCGTGCGAGACGGTCGCGGTGGAGACCTCGGCGGCGCGCGCGATGTCGGCGATGGTCGGTCCCGGTCCTGGCACGCGGTCATCGTACGGACGGATGGGCCCTCGGGGGGTGGGCGGCTGCCACGGGTTCCGGGGGCGGGTTCGCGGGCCTCGCTGCCGCAGGGTCCGGGGGCGGGTTCGCGGGCGGGTTCGCGGGCGGCGCTGCTGCGGATTCCGTGGGACGGGGCGGGTTCTGGTTACGGGCTTAATCAAGGAGTCTCCCCCTCCTCGCCACATCCACTGATCTCCCCTGTTGCGTTCGGAGCGGCCATGACGACACCCCTGCCCCTGCCCCGCCACGGTTCCCCCGCTGCTGTTTCTGCTTCTGGTTCCGCTTCCGCGTCCCCCCTGTCGCGGCGGGGGTTGCTCGCGGCGGCCGGCGCCGTCGGCGCGGCGGGGCTGCTCGGTGCGACCGCGTCGCCCGCGGTGGCGGCCGCGGGCTCCTCGGGGCGCGCTTCGGCGGCGCTCGTCCTGCACAACGCCCGGGTGTTCACCGGGGTGGAGCGGGGCGGTCCGGACGCGACGGACGGCCCGGGCCGGTCGGTGGCGGTCGGGCGGGACGGCCGGATCCTGGCGGTGGGCCCGGACGCGGCGCTGCGCCGGTACGTCGGCCGGGACACCGAAACGGTCGACGCGCGCGGGAACACCGTGATGAGCGGCATCCACGACGGTCACGTGCACCCGCTGGGCGCCGGGGACCGGTCGCTGCGGCCCTCGTTGGAGGGCGCGGAGACCACGGAGGCCGAGCTGCGGGCGATCCTCGGCGGTTTCCTCGCGGACAGCGGGGGCGCGGGGGCCGAGCCGGACCGCTGGCTGGTGGTGGAGGACTGGAACCCGGTCGGACTGCTGCCGATCGGGACGCCTCCGCACCACCGGATGCTGGACGCGCTGGCGACCCGGCGGCCCGTGATCCTCGTCGGCGGGGACGGGCACAACCTCTGGGCCAACCGGCGGGCCCTGGACATCGCCGGGATCACGGCCACCACCCCCGACCCGGTCGGCGGCCGGATCGTCAAGGGTACGGACGGGCTGCCCACGGGGGTGCTCAAGGACGACGCCCAGGACCTGGTGAAGCGGCACGTGCCGGAGCCCTCCCGGGCGGAACTCGTCGCTGCGTGCGCCGCCGTGCTGGAGCTGGCGGCGGCCTCCGGGGTCACCACGATGATGGACGCCCTGGTGGGCCGGCACGAGCTGAGCCTCTACCAGGAGCTGGCGGGGGCGGGCCGGCTGCCGCAGCGGATCGTCCCGGCGATCCGGCTCGACGCCGCGCAGGCGAAGGACCCCAGGGCCGCCCTGGCGTACGCGCGGGGGCTGCGGCGGGAGTTCGAGGGGGTGCCGGGCGTGCGGTTCGGGATGGTGAAGGTGTTCCTGGACGGGGTGATTGAGCACCCGGCGCAGACGGCCGCGCTGCTGGAGCCGTACCTGGACGGCGCGGGGAAGCCGACGGAGAACCGGGGCGAGCTCTACACCTCGGCGACGGACTACGGCCGGCTCACCGCCGCCTTCAACTCGGCGGGCTGGCAGATGCACGCCCACGGGCTGGGCGACCGGGCGGTCCGCACCGCCCTGGACGGATACGCCTACGCCCGCCGGGCGACCGGGTCGCGCGACCCGCGCAACGCGGTGGCGCACCTCCAGCTCGTGGACCCGGCCGACCTGCGGCGCTTCGCGCAACTCGGGGTGGCGGCCTGCATGCAGCTCCAGTGGGCGGCGCGGGACACCTGGACGATGGAGGCGCTGCTGCCGTACATCGGCCCGCGACGCCACCGGTGGATGTACCCGGCGCGCAGCCTGGAGCGGGCCGGGGCGCGCCTGGCCGGCGGCTCCGACTGGCCCGTGGACGCGCTCCAGGTGTGGAACCAGTTGCGGACGGCGATCGACCGGCAGGGGGCCCACGGGTCGGGTCCGCTGTACCGGGAGCTGGAGGGGCTGGGGCGGAGCAGCGTCCTGCGGATGCACACCTCGGGGACGGCGTGGCAGCTGCGTCAGGAGGGGCTGACGGGGACCGTGGAGCAGGGCAGGGCGGCCGACCTGGTGCTCCTGGACCGTGACGTGACGCGCTGCCCGGTGGCCGACATCAGCGGTACGGAGGTACGGCTGACCCTGGTCGGCGGCCGGGTCGTGCACGACGCGGATTCGGCGGCGGGCAGGGCGACTTCGGCCCGGGCGGCGGGGCGGGCGGCCGGGGTGACGGCGTCGGGCCCGCGCCCGGTCTCCGCCGCGGCGGTGCACGGCGGCCGCCACCGCGCCTGCGGCTGCACGGCGGGCTGAGCGGGCGGGGTGGGCGGGGCGGGGGCGGCGGGCTTTGCCTCACCGACTTCGACACGGTCTGCGGAACACTGTCCCGTATGCGGCATATCGGTCCGCAGACCACCCGAAGTCGACTCCCCTTCCCCACCACACCCACCCGCCACACGGCGGACCCGGCACCGAACCTGACGGTCAGTGACACCCGTCTGCCACACCCAGCGCGAGCGCCATCTCATATCTGAGATACCGTGCACCCATGGCAGACGACTACCTCGTACGCATCGGCAAGCTCATCCGTGACGCCCGGCAGCACCGTGGCTGGACGCAGAGTCAACTCGCGGACGCCCTCGGCACCAGCCAGAGCGCCGTGAACCGGATCGAGCGCGGCAACCAGAACATCAGCCTTGAGATGATCGCCCGCATCGGCGAAGCGCTCGACAGCGAGATCGTCTCTCTGGGCTACGCCGGTCCGATGCACCTGCGGGTCGTCGGTGGACGCCGCCTGTCCGGCGCCATCGACGTCAAGACGAGCAAGAACGCGTGCGTGGCCCTGCTGTGCGCCTCGCTCCTCAACAAGGGCCGTACGGTGCTCCGTCGCGTCGCCCGCATCGAGGAGGTGTACCGCCTCCTGGAGGTCCTGAACTCCATCGGCGTGCGCACCCGCTGGATCAACGACGGCGTCGACCTGGAGCTCATCCCGCCGGCGCGGCTGGACATGGACGCCATGGACGCGGACGCCGCCCGCCGCACCCGCAGCATCATCATGTTCCTGGGCCCGCTGCTGCACCGCATGGACCACTTCCGGCTGCCCTACGCCGGCGGCTGCGACCTCGGCACCCGCACCATCGAGCCGCACATGATCGCCCTGCGCCGCTTCGGCCTGGACATCACCGCGACCGAGGGCATCTACCACGCGCAGGTGGAGGCCGGCGTCTCGCCCGACCGTCCGATCGTGCTGACCGAGCGCGGGGACACCGTCACCGAGAACGCGCTGCTGGCCGCGGCCCGCCACGACGGCGTCACCGTCATCCGCAACGCCTCGTCCAACTACATGGTCCAGGACCTGTGCTTCTTCCTGGAGGCCCTGGGCGTCAAGGTCGAGGGGATCGGCACCACCACCCTCACCGTCCACGGCGTCCCGAACATCGACGTCGACGTGGACTACTCCCCCTCCGAGGACCCGGTCGAGGCGATGAGCCTGCTGGCCGCCGCGGTCGTCACCGAGTCGGAGCTGACGATCCGCCGGGTCCCGATCGAGTTCATGGAGATCGAGCTCGCGGTCCTGGAGGAGATGGGCCTGGACCACGACCGCTCGGCCGAGTACGTCGCCGACAACGGCCGCACCCGCCTGGTCGACCTCACGGTCCGCCCGTCGAAGCTCGAAGCCCCCATCGACAAGATCCACCCGATGCCGTTCCCCGGGCTGAACATCGACAACGTCCCGTTCTTCGCCGCCATCGCCGCCGTCGCCCAGGGCCAGACCCTGATCCACGACTGGGTGTACGACAACCGGGCCATCTACCTGACCGACCTCAACCGCCTCGGTGGCCGCCTCCAACTCCTGGACCCCCACCGCGTGCTGGTCGAGGGCCCGACCCGCTGGCGCGCGGCGGAGATGATGTGCCCGCCGGCCCTGCGCCCGGCCGTGGTCGTCCTCCTGGCCATGATGGCCGCCGAGGGCACCTCGGTCCTGCGCAACGTCTACGTCATCAACCGCGGCTACGAGGAACTCGCCGAACGCCTCAACTCGGTGGGCGCCCAGATCGAGATCTTCCGCGACATCTAGGGACGCGACACCCGGGGGGACGGCGAAGTCCGTCGTCCCGGAGGAGAAGGGCGCGACGGACGCCGTGATCCCTGACCGATCACCGGTTCCGCCATGTCCCGACCGAGGCCCCGCCGCTCTCAAGGAGCGCGTCGGGGCCTCGGTCCTTCGCCCCCGTGGACCCGCTCGTCCTGCTGGCACGCCCGACGCTCAGCATGACGACCGGGAAGCCGCGACAGGTGGTCAGGGGCTCGTCGGTGCCGCGCGCGCCGGGACAGGTCGTGGCCGGCCGGATGCACGCGCGCTCGGGTGGCTACGGTCCGGGGTGGGGTTTCGACCCAACTTGGTGAAGGAGCACGTGCGGCGGGCGGGAACGCGGTAGCTTCCGAATCCCCCGTTCCGGCTGGTTTTCGCCGAAGCGGGGCGGCGGCCCCCATGTCGCACTCCCCCGCCCACGCATCCGCTTGGTGGGTAGTCTCCGCGCGTTCATGACACGTATGGCCAGAAGGGCATCCTGTGACCTATCCGCCCCCGTACGCCTACCCGCCCCCGCCCGTTCCGCGTGGGCGGCGCTGGTGGCAGCACCCCGGTGTGATCATTCCGCTCCTGGTCGTGCTGCCCCCGATCGGGATCGCCCTCATCTGGACGAGCCTCTGGAGGACGGCACCGAAGGTCATCGTCACCGTGGTGGCCGGAGCGTGGATGATCTCCCCCTTCCTGGCCGACGCGCCGCCGAAGAAGATCGAGGCCGACGCCAAGCCGAAGGCGCCCGTGGCGGCGTCGGTGGCACCGTCCTCCTCGCCGAGCCCGACACCCTCCGTGCCGCCGAACCTGGTGGGGCAGATCCTCAAGGACGCCCAGATCGCGGCCACGACGGCCGGCTTCGACTCGGTCTCGCACGACGCCGGCCCCGGCGACGCGGTCCAGGTGGCCGACGGCAACTGGAAAATATGCTTCCAGACCCTGAAGGACCAGCCGGCCGGCAAGCGGCCGACCCTCGACTTCGGCGTGACCCGGACCGAGTGGCCCTGCCCGGCCAAGGACGGCGACCCCATTCCCCATCCGAAGATGCCGAAGGTGGTCGGTCAGGAATTCGCCGCGGCGAAGACGACCCTGAATCCGTTGGGGCTCCAGCGCGTCGAGCCGCGGAGCGCGTACACCGACGTCACCGTGCCCGGAAATCCGGACAGGTGGACGGTCTGCTTCCAGGACCCGGAGGAGGGCAAGGAACTCCAGACCCCGAAGACCACGACCGCGTACCTCTCGCTCACCGCGCCGGGCACCTCCTGCCCGGGCGCCCGGAACACCAAGCTGCACCCCGACCCGACTCCGCCGCCGGCCCGCGACGATGACGACGACGAGGGCGAGGCCAACACCGGCGGGTCGTCGTCCACGGGCGGGTCGTCGTCCGGTTCCGGCGGCTCGTCGTCGGGCGGGTCCTCGACGGGCGGGTCCTCCACCGGTGGTGGCGGCACGTCCTCGACCGGGGGGTCGGCCACCGGTGGGGGCGGCAGCGTCTCGTACAAGAACTGCACGGCCGTCCGCGCGGCCGGAGCCGCTCCCATCCGCCGCGGTGACCCCGGCTACGCCCGCCACCTGGACCGCGACGGCGACGGCGTCGGCTGCGAGTAGCCCCGCAGCACCCCGAGGAGGGGCCGGGACCGCCGGAGGTGTGAAAGACGACCGGCGGCCCCGGCGCCCGGCGCTTGGTGGGCAGACTGGGGTGGGCGCGACTCGGCGCCCCCGGTGGAGGGAATCGGATGGCGAACGGGTGGCTGCCGCCTGCGGAGTACGTACAGACCATTGCTCGGGCGACCAGCTACGCCTGTCTCTACTTCACCGATGTCGCCGGGCGGCCGGTGCAGTTGCGGGCGGTGCACGCGTACGAGGAGTGGCAGTGGCCGGGCGGGAACATGGATCCCGGTGAGACCCCGTGGCAGTGCGCGGTGCGGGAATGCCTGGAGGAGACCGGGATCGTCTTCGACGGGCCGCCGCGGCTGATCGGGTCGCACTTCATCGGGCACCAGGGCGAGGCGTGGCCGGCGAACCACATCGGCTTCGTCTTCGACGGGGGCACGCTCACGGACGAGCAGATCGCCGCGATCGTCCTGGATCCGACGGAGCACCAGGAGGTGGGGGTGCGTTCCGTCGAGGAGTGGGAGGGGTTGATGACCCCGGTGAACTTCAGGCGGCTGAGGGCGGTCGACGCGGCCCGCCGGGAGGGGCGCGTGGCGTACATGGAGACTCCCTGACGGCGGGTGTGATGTCAGTGGAATATGACTGCATAGGCCTGACCTGGCGGGACTGACACGAGTAGACTGCGGCGCTTTTCGTTTCCGCACCATCGATGTCGTTGACCGGGGGGTCTCACCGTGTTCCAGCCCAGGAGTGTTGCCATAGTCGGCGCCGTGGGGGCCGTCGTCCTGTTGCTCACCGGGTGCGAGGACAGCGCGCCCAAGAAGGGGACGGACGCCAAGCCGGCCGCCGCGCCGTCCTCCGGCGCCCCGGCCTCGCCCAGCGCGTCCGCGGCGCCGGTCATGCCGGCCGTCGTCGGGCTGAAGTTCGCCGCCGCCGCGACGGACGTGCGGAAGGTCATCACCAAGAAGGTCGAGGCGCGCGCCGCGTACGCCAACGTCACGCTGCCCGCGGACCGTTCGCAGTGGGACGTCTGCTTCCAGACCCCGGCCGCCGGCGCCGAGGTGACGGCCGGCAGCGCCGCCGAGCTGTCGATCGTCGCGCCCGGTACGCCGTGCCCGGACAAGGCCGGCGCGACCCTGCGCCCTTCCAAGGCCCCGACGACGGCCGCACCCAAGCCGACCCCGACCCCGACCAAGCCCAAGGCCACCTCCGGCACCGGGGGGACCACGGGCGGATCCGGCACCGGGGCGACCACGGGCGGCACGACCGGTGGGAGCGGCGGCGGCAGCACCTACTACAAGAACTGCGACGCCGCGAAGGCCGCCGGGGCGGCGCCCATCCGGCGCGGCCAGCCCGGGTACCGCGACGCCCTCGACCGGGACAAGGACGGCATCGCCTGCGACAAGTAGGCGACCGGGGGGCGGGCGGCCCATCAGGCCCGTCGGGCCCGGGCCGGCCGGTCCGGGCCCGACGGTCCGGGCCGGCCGGTCCGGGCCGGCCGGTCCCGCGACGAAGGCGACGGCCGCCGACGAAAGGCGACTCAGGCCGACCGGCGGCGCCACCCGCCGTCGGTATTCGGCCGGCCGCCCCCCACCCCCTCGCCGAGGTCGCCGACGGGGCGGCAGAATCGGCCCTTCGGTACGGCGTCGAGGGGGCGGCCATGGCAGTGGAGACGAGTGCGGGCACCGTGGTTCCGGGGCTGGAGGGGGTCCCGCTGCTCGGGTCGCTCCTCGACCTGACCTCGGACTCGCTCGGAACCTACCAGCGGGCCCGCGAGCGGCACGGTGACGTCGTACGGATCACCGCCGGCCCGCCGGGGCTGCGCGCCGAGCTGTACTGCGTGTTCTCCGCCGAGGGCGCCCAGCAGGTGCTGGCCACGGAATCGGCCAACTTCCGCAAGGACAACGCCTTCTACCAGGAGGTCCGGGACTCCTTCGGCAACGGTCTGCTGACCAGCCAGGACGAGGATTACCTGCGCCAGCGCCGGCTGGTGCAACCCCTGTTCACCCGCAAGCGGGTCGACGGGTACGCCGGCGCCGTCGTGGCCGAGACCGAGGCGACCGTCGCCGGCTGGGCCGGGGCCCCGGACGGGATCGTCGACGTCCGCGACGAGATGACGCACCTGGCCCTGCGGGCGGTGTCCCGGATCCTGTTCGGCACCGACGCGGACGCCACGGTCGACGTCGTCGACCGATGTTTTCCGGTCATCACGCAGTACGTGCTGCGCCGCGGCTACTCCCCCGTGAAGACCCCGCGGTCCTGGCCCACCCCGGGCAACCGGCGGGCGGCCGCCGCGCTGGAGGAGCTGTACGCGGTCTGCGACCGGATCGTCTCCGAGCGGCGCGGTGCGGCGCCGGCGTCGGACGGCGACCGGGGCGAGGACCTGCTGACGCTGCTGGCCGAGGCCCACAGCGCGGACGACGGCGCCTTCGACGCCGCCGAGCTGCGCGACCAGGTACTGATCTTCCTGCTGGCCGGCCACGAGACGACCGCCACCTCCCTGGCCTTCGCCCTGCACCTGCTCGGCAGGCACCCGGAGGAACAGGCCCGGGCCCGCGAGGAGATCGCCCGCGTCCTGGGCGACCGTACGCCGGAGGCCGCCGACCTCGATCGGCTCCCCTACCTCACCCAGGTGTTGAAGGAGGCGATGCGGCTGTACCCGGCGGCGCCGGTGATCGGCCGCAAGTCGGTCGCGGCCACCGAGGTCTGCGGGCACACCATCCCGGCCGGCTCCGACGTGATCCTCGCGTCGTGGGTGACGCACCGCCACCCGCGCTACTGGCCGGACCCGGAGCGTTTCGACCCCGAACGGTTCGCGCCGGGGGCGGAGGCCGAACGGCCGCGCTACGCCTGGTTCCCCTTCGGGGGCGGCCCGCGCGCCTGCATCGGGCAGCACTTCTCGATGCTGGAGTCCGTGATAGCGCTGACGGTGATCCTGCGCGCCTACGAGTTCGAGGCCGTGGACACCGAGATTCCGGTGAGCGCCGGGATCACCCTGGAGACGCGTGGTCCCGCGCGCTGCCGGATCCGCCGCGTGACCGGGTGATCCCGCGGCGGCGCCCCCGCACGGGCGACCCCGTACGCGCGTGCGGAGACGGACGTCAGCGGTAGTCGTCCGGGTGGCCCTGCATCCAGGTGTTGATCTTGTCGCGGGTGGCGATCAGGGTCGTCTGGTTCTTCTTCAGGTTCTCGAAGCTCCGGTCGCCGCCGAGCTGCTTGTCGAGCTTCGCGATCAGGTTGATCGGCTCGGGGAAGTGTCCCGGCCCCTTGGGGTCGGCCTTCATGGCGCGGTCCATGCGGTGCAGCTCGTCGTGGACCCGGCCGAGGAAGTACGCGCAGTTGCCGGGCGTGCAGGAGTCGTTCAGCGTGGCCTGGAGGCCGGCGAAGGCGTCGCGTACGAGGGACACGGGCTCCTCGCCGGGCGTGCCGCTCGGGGCCCCGGCGGCGGGGACCGAGGGCGAGGGGGCCTTCGTCGGAGCCGTCGAGGAACCGCCGGCGGAGGCCGGGGGCGAAGAGGGCGCGGAGGGCGCGGCGGACGGCGGGGCGGAGGCGGGCGCGGACGGGGAAGCGGAAGCCGACGCCTTCGCGTCGTCGTCACCGGCCCCACAGGAGACGGTCAACGCCGCCAAGGTCAAGGTCATGAGCGTGGCGGCGGCACCCCGCGCGGTCGAACCGAACATCGTTTTCCCCCAGTGTCTGTGGTCAGCAGACGGACCCTACCCACCGGGCTCCTCCCGGACGGCGGTCGGGGTGTGGTTGCCCTGGAGTCGGGCCAGGTCGGAGGGCCGGACCTGGATCACGAACAGCGCGATGACCGCGCCGACCAGGGTGAAGAGCGCCGCCACGACGAAGGCGGCGCTGACGCCGGAAGTGAGGACCTGGTCGCCCCACGGATCGGGGAGCCGGCCCGTGCGCAGGAAGGCCGCCTTCTGACCGGAGTCGGCGACGCTCATGAAGGCCGGGACCTGGCTGCGGGCCTCGTTGCGGCCGGCCGTGCCGAAGACGGTGACCAGGATCGACAGGCCGAGCGAGCCGCCCACCTGCTGCATCGCGTTGAGCAGTCCGGAGGCCGCGCCCGACTCCCGGTCGGGGACGTTGGACAGCGCCATCAGCGTCAGGGAGACGAACTGCAGGCCCATGCCGGTGGCGAAGATCAGCATCGGGCCGAGGACGCTGCCCAGGTACGTGGAGTGGATGTCGGTCCGCGTGAGCCAGGCCAGTCCGGCCGCGCAGCACAGAGCGCCGGTGACCATGAAGGGTTTGGGTCCGAACTTGGGCAGCAACTGGGACGCGGTGGCCGCCGCCAGCGCGATCATGACGCTGATGGGGAGGAACGCGAGGCCGGCGCGCAGGGGGCTGAAGCCGAGCACGTTCTGCACGAACAGGGTCAGGAAGAAGAACATGCCGAAGATCGCGCAGGCGAGGAAGAGCATGATCCCGTAGGTGCCGGCCCGGTTGCGGTCCGCGAACATGTGCAGGGGCGTGATGGGTTGCGGCGAGCGGCTCTCGTTGAGGACGAACAGGAGCAGCAGGACCACGGCCGCCCCGAACGACCCGAGGGTGATCGGGTCGCGCCAGCCGTCCTGGGAGGCGCGGATGAACCCGTAGACGAGGGCGACCATGCCGAGGGTGGACAGCAGGGCGCCGGCGATGTCGAAGTGTCCGGGGTGACGTGCGGATTCGCGGATGACCTTCGGGGTGGCGAGGGCGATCAGCAGGGCGATCGGGACGTTCACGAACAGGACCCAGCGCCAGTCGAGCCATTCGACGAGGACGCCGCCCGCGAGCAGGCCGATGGCGCCGCCGCCGGCCGACACGGCGGCGAACACGCCGAAGGCCCGGTTGCGTTGGGGGCCCTCGCGGAACGTGGTGGTGATCAGGGCGAGGGCGGTGGGCGAGGCGATGGCGCCGCCGACGCCCTGCAGGGCCCGGGCCGCCATCAACTGCCCGGCGTTCTGGGCGAATCCGCCGAGGAGTGAGGCGAGGCCGAAGAGGATCACGCCGAAGACGAAGACGCGCCGCCGGCCGAGGATGTCGCCGACCCGGCCGCCGAGCAGGAGCAGCCCGCCGAAGGTGAGGGTGTAGGCGTTGACGACCCACGAGAGGCTTTCGGTGGAGAAGTCGAGCGCCGTCTGGATGTGCGGCAGCGCGATGTTCACGATGGTGATGTCGAGAACGACCATGAGCTGGCAGGAGGCGATGACGAGTAGCGCCGGCCCGTGTCCGCTCCCCCGGACCGTGTCGGCGGCCCCGTTGCTGATCCGCTGTGCGTTCGGGTCCACCTAGTCGACGCTATGCCCGGTGCGCGGGGGTCACCACTCGAATGGCCCAACGCTCGGACGGCCCACATCGCTCCCCTTCATGTCATGTGATATTTCACATGACACACTGGCTCGCATGGACGTTTTCCTCAGGCTCTCCGCCGACACGGCCCGCTTCGGCCACGGCGCCCCGCACGCCTTCTCCTTCGGCGACGACGGCCGCCTCCTCTGGTTCCTCCGCTCGGGCGGCCCCACCGACCCGCTCGCCGGCCTGTGGGTCCTCGACACCACCACCGGCGCCGAGACGCTCCTCGCCGACCCCCGCGCCCTGTCCCCCGAGCCGGGTGAACTCCCCGTCGCGGAGCGCCGGTTGCGCGAGCGGACCCGGCTCGTGGCCGCCGGAATCGGCTCGTACGCCCTGTCCGGGGACGGCCGTCGCGCCGTGTTCCCGCTGTACGGGCGGTTGTACGCGGTCACCTGCGACGGGGTCGGCGGCCCCGAGGAACTCCCGGTCGCCGGGCCCGCCCTGGACCCGCGCCCCAACGCCGACGGCTCGCGCACCGCGTACGTCGCCGACGACGCCCTCCACCTCGTCCCCGGTGGCCGGATCAGCCCGGACGACGGGGCCCGCTGGGGCTTGGCCGAGTTCGCCGCCGCCGAGGAACTCGGGCGCGCCCGCGGGCACTGGTGGGCCCCCGACGGGCTGCGCCTGCTCGCCGCCCGGGTCGACGAGAGCGCCCTGCCGCGGCGCTGGTTCGCCGACCCGGCCCAACCGCAGCTCCCGGCCGAGGACTTCGCCTACCCCGAGGCGGGCGGGCCCAACGCCGGGGTCGAGCTGTGGGTGCTCGGGGCAGGGCGCCCCGTACGGCTCGCCTGGGACGCGCGGGCCTTCCCGTACCTGTCCGACGCGGCCTGGGAAGCGGACGGCGAGATCCTGCTGACCGTCCAGGACCGGCTCCAGCGGACCGTGCTGCTGCTCGGTGCCGACCCGGCCACCGGCCTGACCCGGGAGCTGTCGCGCACCACGCACCCCCGGTGGGTGGACCCGCTGCCCGGCACCCCGGCCCGGCTCCCCGACGGGCGGATGCTGACCGCCGCCGACACCCCCGGCGGGGCCGCGCGCGGACTCGCCGTCGACGGCGCACCACTGACCGGCGACGGGATCCAGATCCGCGGCGTGGCCGGGATCCACCGGGGCCGGCTGCTGATCGAGGCCGGCCTGCGCGACCCCTCCGAACAGCAGGTGCTCCTGCTGGACCCCGACACCGGGGAGACGACGGCACTCGCCGACGGCCCCGGCGTGCACGGCGCGCTCGCCGCGGCCGGCGCCCTGCTGCTGACCTCCGCCGACGCCGACGGGATACGGCGCACCCTGCACACCGCCGACGGCCGCCGGCTCAGCCCCGCCGACCTGTCCGCGCCGCTGCCGTACCGGGTGGCCCCCGTACTGGAACGGGTCACCGAGCACGGGATCCCCACCGCGCTGGTCCTGCCCCGCGACCACGTCCCGGGCCGCCGACTGCCCGTACTGGTCGACGCGTACGGCGGCCCCGGCTACCAGGACATCAGCGCCGAGCCGGTCCGCTGGCAGGCCAAACAGTGGTGGGCCGACCATGGCTTCGCCGTCGTCACCGTCGACAACCGGGGCACCCCGTACGTCTCGCCCGCCTTCACGCACGCCGTGTACCGGGGCTTCTCCGACGTCACCCTGGAGGACCAGGCCGCGGCCCTGACGGCCCTCGGCGCACGACACCCGGACCTGGACCTCGACCGGGTCGGCGTCCGTGGCTGGTCCTACGGCGGCTACCTGGCCGCCCTCGCGGTGCTCCGCCGCCCGGACCTGTACCACGCGGCCGCCGCCGGGGCCGCCCCGACGGACTTCCGTCACTACGACACCGCCTACACAGAGCGGTACCTGGGCCTGCCCGACGAACACCCGAAGGTGTACGAGCGGGACTCGCTGATCGGGGACGCCCCGGGGCTCAGCCGACCGCTCCACCTGACCACGGGCCTGGCCGACGACAACGTCCACCCCTCGCACACCCTGCGCCTGTCGCGCGCCCTCACCGACGCGGGCCGCCCCCACCAGCTCCTCGCGCTGCCCGGCGTCACCCACATGACCCCGGGCGGCACCCGGGAGAAGGTGATGGCGCAGCAACTGGCCTTCTTCCGGCGCGAACTGGCGTAGCGGCCGAGCCCCCCGACCCCGTTCGGCGGGCACGACGAGGGCCCCGGGGACGTCATCGTCCCCGGGGCCCCGCGTCTTCCCGTGATCCCCGTCAGTCACCCGGGAAGTGACAGGCCACCTCCCGCGAGGCGGCGGGCCGCAGCAACGGCCGCTCGGTACGGCACAGTTCCCGCGCCTTGGGGCAGCGCGGGTGGAAGGTGCAGCCCGGCGGCGGGGCGGCGGGGCTCGGCGGGTCGCCGAGCAGCACGATCCGCTCGCGCCGCCGCTCCGCCGCCGGGTCGGGCAACGGCACGGCGGACAACAGGGCTCGGGTGTACGGGTGTTGGGGGTCTTCGTACAGCGACTTCTTGTCACCGATCTCGACGATCCGGCCGAGGTACATGACGGCGACCCGGTCGCTGACCCGCTTGACCACGGACAGGTCGTGCGCGATGAACACGTAGGCCAGGCCCAGTTCGGTGCGCAGTCGCTCCATCAGGTTGACGATCTGCGCCTGTACGGAGACGTCGAGGGCGGAGACCGGCTCGTCCGCGATGAGCAGACGCGGGCTGGTGGCCAACGAGCGCGCGATGCCGATCCGTTGGGCCTGACCGCCGGAGAACTCGTGCGGGTAGCGGTCGATGTGCTCGGGGAGGAGCCCGACCAGCTCCATCAGTTCGGCCGCCCGGCGGCGGGCGTCCGCCGCGCCGCGACCCTGCACCAGCAACGGATCGGAGATGATCCGGGCCACGGTCTGGCGGGGGTTGAGGGACGAGTGCGGGTCCTGGAACACCATCTGGATGTTCCTGCGGACCGGCCGCAGGGCGCCCTGGGACAGCCGGCTGATGTCGCGACCGTCGAAGGTGACGGTGCCGGAGGTGGGTTCGAGCAGCCGGACCAGCATCCGGCCGGTGGTGGACTTCCCGCAGCCCGACTCCCCGACGAGGCCCAGCGTGCCACCGGCCTCCAGGTCGAAGGAGACTCCGTCGACGGCCCGTACGGGCGCCCCGCGCCGGCCGGTCACCGACCGTTTGCCGGGGAAGGTCATCGTCAGGTCGCGTACGGACAGCAGCGGGCCCGTCGATCCGGTGGCGCGCGGCGCGGGGGCGGGGCTCATCGGACGACCTCCGGGACGGCGGCGGGGCCGCTGTGGTGGCAGGCGCTCGCCCGCGCCGGGCCGGCGTACGGGCCGAGTTCGGGGCGGCGCGTCGCGCACAGGGCGCGTTCGGTGTCGGTGCCGGCGGCGGCCCGCGGGCAGCGCGGGGCGAACGCGCAGCCCGGGGTCCGCAGCAGCAGGGAGGGCGGGGAGCCGGGGATGGCGCGCAGGGGCGCGTCGTCGGCGTCGTCGAGGCGGGGCAGCGAGTCGAGGAGCCCGCGCGTGTAGGGGTGGGCCGGGTCGGCGAACAGGGCGTCGACCGGCGCCTGTTCGACGGCCCGACCGCCGTACATGACCAGTACCTCGTGGGCGACCCGGGCGACGACGCCCAGGTCATGGGTGATCATCACGACGCCGAGGCCGTGTTCCTGCTGGAGCCGGGCGATCAGCTCCAGGATCTGGGCCTGCACGGTGACGTCGAGGGCGGTCGTCGGCTCGTCGGCGATCAGCAGTTCGGGTTCGCAGGCCAACGCCATCGCGATCATCGCGCGCTGGCGCATGCCGCCGGAGAACTGGTGCGGGTACTCCCCGGCCCGGCGGGCGGGTTCGGGGATGCCGACCTCGCCGAGCATGTCGACGGCCCGTTTGCGGGCGGCGGCGCGGCCCGCCCGGAAGTGCACCCGGAAGTGCTCGGCGATCTGCTCGCCGACCGTGTAGTAGGGGTGCAGGCTGGACAGCGGGTCCTGGAAGATCATGGCGATGCGGCGCCCGCGCAGCTTCGACAGCCGTTTCTCCGGCAGGCCCGTCAGCTCCTGTCCTGCCAGCGCGATGGAGCCGGTGACCTCGGCGCCCCGGTGCAGGCCCATGACGGCGAGGGAGGTGACGGACTTGCCGGAACCGGACTCGCCGACGATGCCGAGGGTGCGCCCGGCCTCGACGGTGAAGCCGAGCGAGTCGACGGCCCGTACGGTGCCGCGCGGGGTGGTGAACGTGACGCTGAGGTCGCGCACTTCGAGGAGCGCAGCGGCGGTCATCAGTACCTCACCCTCGGATCGATGACGGCGTACAGGAGGTCGACGGCGAGGTTGGCGACGACGATGAAGAAGGCGGCGAGCAGGGTGACGCCGAGGACGACCGGCTGGTCGGAGCTGACCAGCGCGCCGTAGAACAGCCGCCCGATGCCGGGCAGTCCGAAGATGGATTCGGTGATCACGGCGCCTGCGAGGAGGCCGCCGAGGTCCATGCCGAAGAGGGTCAGGATCGGGGTCATGCCGGCGCGCAGCCCGTGTTTGACGACGACGGTCCGTTCGGGCATGCCCTTGGCGCGGGCGGTGCGGATGTACGGCTCGGCCATCGCCTCGATCATCGAGCCGCGGCTCTGGCGGGCGTACATCGCGGCGTAGAGGAGGGCGAGGGCCGTCCAGGGCAGCAGCAGGTTGGACGCCCAGCCGAGCGGGTCGTCGGTGAGGGCCCGGTAGGTGGGGTAGGGCAGGAGTCCGCCGATGCGGATGACTCCGTAGATGAGCAGGACGGAGGTGAAGTAGACGGGCAGGGAGGCGGCGGCGACGGCGCCGACCATCAGGGCCTTGTCGGTCGCCGTGTCCTTGCGCAGGGCGGCGGTGACGCCGGCGCCGAGGCCGAGGACGAGCCACAGCACGGCGGCGCCGAAGGCGAGGGAGGCGGAGACGGGGAGCCGGTCCATCAGGAGGTCCCACACGGGCAGCGAGCTCTCGTACGAGTAGCCGAGGCAGGGGAAGTCGCAGGCGACGGCGTACTGGCCGGTGCCGAGGGTGCGGCCGGTGAAGATCCCGGTGAGGAAGTCGGCGAACTGCTTCCACAGGGGCTGGTCGAGGCCCAGGTGGACGCGTACGTCGGCCAGCCGCTCGGCGCTGCACGTCTTGCCGCAGGCCGCGGCGGCCGGGTCGGAGGGCAGCACGTAGAAGATGAGGAAGGTGACGGCGGCGATGGCGAGCAGGACACCGGTCAGCGCGAGCAGCCGGCGGGCGAGGTAGAGGATCACGTGCGGCCGCCCCTCGGGTCGAGGATGTCGCGCAGGGCGTCTCCGAGCAGGGTGAAGGCGAGCACCGCGAGGAAGAGGAAGACGCTGGGGATGACGAAGTACATGGGGTCGGTCTCGTAGAAGGCGACGGACTCGGCGATCATCTGGCCCCAGGACGGGGTCGGCGGGCGCACGCCCACGCCGAGGTAGCTGAGCGCCGCCTCGGTGCTGATCATGCCGGGGATGAGCAGGGTGGTGTAGGCGATGACGGGGCCGGCGACACCGGGGAGGATGTCGCGGGTCAGGATCCGCCAGGAGCTCGCGCCGCCGACGCGGGATGCGTCGACGTACTCGCGGTGCTTGAGGGAGAGGGTCTGGCCGCGGACGACGCGGGCGATGCCGGGCCAGCCGAAGACGCCGATGACGGCGGTCATGAGGACGATCCGGTTGACGTCCTTCGCGACGGACAGCAGCGCGATCATGAAGATCAGGGACGGGAAGGACATCGTCAGGTCCATGAGGCGGGACAGGACGGCGTCGGTGCGGCCGCCGAAGTAGCCGGCGGCAACGCCCGCGGCGGTTCCGGTGACGACGACGATCGCGGTGGCGGCGAAGGCTATGAGGAGGGAGACCTGGGCGCCGTGGACGACGCGGGCGAACAGGTCGCGGCCGGTGACGGGTTCGACGCCGAGCCAGTGCTCGGGGCTGATCCCGCCGAAGGAGCCCAGCGGCAGTCCGCCGAGGTAGGGGTCGACGGCGGCCTTGTCGAACTCCTCGGGCGACCAGCCGCCGAGCGCGGCCAGCCAGGGCGCGGTGACGGCCATCAGGACGAAGAGCAGGACGACGCAGAGGCTGACGCGGACGGCGGTTCGACGGCGCAGTTCCCGCCGGGCGAGCTGCCAGGGGCTGCTGCCCGCGGGGACGTCCCGAGCCGGGGCGGCGGCCTCGGCCGGGGCGGCGCCGGGGGACGGGGCGGCGTCCGGGGCGGGGGCGCCGTCCTGGCCGGCGGGTCCCCGGCCGGCGGCGCCCGGTGTGGTGGTGGTCATGGTGTCGGAGGCCTCCGGGCCCTCAGCCCTGGCTCTTCGACGGGTCCTTGAGGCCGACGGTGGCGTAGTCGATGGTGCCGGTCCACACCGGGTGGCCGTAGGCGCCGGCGATGTTCGGGCCGACGAGGAGCGGCTTGCGCTCCAGCAGGACCGGGACGGCCGGGGACTTCTTCATGATCTCGGCGTCGAGGTCGATCCAGGCCTGGTTGGCCTGCTTGGCGTCGGCCATGGCGTTGATCTCGTCGATCCGCTTGATGGTGGCCTCGTCGCGGAACTGGCTGTTGTTGCCCTGGTTGCCCTTGTCCTTGATGGTGCGTCCGTCGAAGACGAAGGGGATCCAGGTGGAGCCGGAGGGGTAGTCGGGGCACCAGCCGCTGAGGGACATGTCGGGGGTGGTGGAGAGGTCACCGATGACGTCGTAGTAGGCGCCCGGGTCGATGGTGTCGATGACGACCTCGATGCCGGCGCGGGACAGGCCCTGCTGAATGGCCTCCGCCTTGCCCTTGTCGCCGGTGGAGACGGCGAGGGAGACCTTCAGGCTCTCCTTGCCGGCGGCCTTCAGGAGTTCCTTGGCCCGGGCCGGGTCGCCCGCGGCGGGGATCTTCAGGGTGTCGGCCTGCTTGCCGCCGGAGAGGGCCGGGGGCAGGTAGGCGGTGGCGACCTCGTTGAGGGCCGGGCCGCCACCCGCGGTGACGACGGCCTCCTTGTCGACGGCGTACTGCAGGGCCTCGCGGACCTTCGGGTCGTCGAACGGGGCGCGCGAGTTGTTCAGGTGGAGCATCTCGGTGCACCCCTGGGACTCGGCGAGCAGCCGCGCCTTGACGTCGGGCTTGGGCAGCACCTTGGGTGCGCTCTCGGGCCGCATGTCGGAGTACTGGACGGCGGAGGCGTCGGCCCCCTCACCCGCGATGATGCGGTCGTCGATCTGGCCGCCCTTGAGTCCCATGACCACGACGAACCTGTCGGGGTAGGCCTTGCGGACGGTGTCCGTCCTGGGGTCCCAGTGCTCGTTGCGGACGAGGACGAGCTTCTTGTCCCGGTCGTACGTGTCGATCCGGTACGGGCCGGAGGAGAACGGGCGGGCGTCGTACTGGGTGCCCTTCTCCTGGGACTGCGGGACCGGAGCGAAGGTGGGCAGCGTGGCGGTCGCGGAGAACTCCGCGACGGGGCGCTTGAGTTCGAAGACGATCGTGCGGTCGTCCGGGGTCTTCACCGAGTCGAGGTGCTTGCCCTGGAGGGGGCCCTTGTAGCCCTCGGTGCCGGCCAGGTACTGGGCGGCGTAGTCGGGGCCGCCGGTGAGGTCGGGGGCGAAGGAGCGCTCGACGTTGTACTTGATGTCCTGGGCCTTGATCGGCGAGCCGTCCTCGTACTTGACGCCTTCCTTGAGGGTGAAGGTCCAGGTGCGGCCGCCGTTGGACGGGGTGCCGAGGTCGGTGGCGAGGTCGGGGACCAGCTCGCTGCCCGCCTTGCCGGGCTCGGCCTTGAAGGTGACGAGCGTGCGGTAGAGGAGGCGGGTGCCGAAGTCCATGGCCGGCATGACCCAGTTGCGGGCGGGGTCCAGGTGGGCGAAGTCCTGGTTGGACAGGACGGTCAGGGTGCCGCCCTTGACGGGGGCGCCGCCCAGGGTCTTGCCGTCGTTGGCGGCGGCGGGGTTCGCGGCGGAGGGTGCGGCGCCGGCGCCCTTCTTGGGATCGGAGCAGCCCGAGGCACCGAGTGCGAGAGCGGCCACCACGGTGGTGGCGAGGGCGAGTTGGGTGCGCTTGGTCATGGGTCACTCCAGTGAAGGGCCGCGCTTTAGGATGTGACCGGTAACATAGTAATGTGAAATTGTACTGACAAGGGGTCTGCCGCCCTGTTATCCAGCCGTGTCCAAATCCGCGCCCTGGGGCGGGAGTTGCGGGCTCGGCGGCTACGCGGCGCCCGACATGCGGCGCCAGACGGCGTGTTCCATGCCGGCGGGCTCGTGGCCGAGGAGCGCGGCGGCCTCCTCGTAGGCGGTGCGCAGTTGCTCGTACGGAAGGTTCGGGACTCCGGCGTGCGCGGCGAAGGTCCGCAGGTGCACGTCCACGGCGACCTGGGAGCGGCCCACCAGGTTGCCGAGGTAGTCGACGGTCTTGGGCCCGACGCCCTTCACTCCCCCATGTGTGTCCAGCCGCCGGGCGCGGCGAACGGGCCGTCGCCGAGGGTGTTTTGGACGTGGGTGGCGAGCAGTCGAGCGGCGGCGGGAGCGGTCATGGGGCCCATGATGCCGTCCGGTCCGGCCGCCCGGTGGAGAAGCGCGGAACCGGTCGCGGCGACCCGTCGGTGGCGGCCCGGCGGGGAGGTCCCCGCCGGGGGGCCCCCCCCCCCCGGCGGGGGGGGGCCCCCGGGGGGGGGGCCGGGGCCGG